>NZ_JBITIH010000023.1:0-122400 GCF_044458865.1 Micromonospora sp. NPDC050417 | reverse complement strand
CGCGTCGCCGCCAACCCCAAATGCGGAAAATTGTCGTAATAGTCAAAAGTGTCCAAGTCCCGACAACTCAACAAAAACGGAAACCGGAACTCCGGAGCACCCCAGCCATCAGCCAAACGCCGGAACACCCCATCGATCGCCCGCAACAACCGCAGTTGACCGCCATCAAGAACCCTCAAACCATTATCGGTCACCGTAGTCATAATGCCGCTTCCTGCTTGAAGAATCGCGCCTCGACCGCATGGAGCGTGCGGAAGTCGTCCAAGTCCAGTTCCTCGGGGTCGATCGACTCGCCGGTCAGTTCCTCGATGAGGAAGATGAACTCGACGAAGGCCAGCGAATTGATCGCCCGACTGTCGATCAGGTCGAGATCGTCGGCCAGTTGTTCGAGCTTGGGATTGCGGCCCAGGATGAACTCCCGCACCGCCTGCATCGGCTCGCTCTTCACTTGATCAATTCCCTGCCCACGCCCGCCTTCGTCAGGAAGCTGCGCGTCCGCTTGAGGATCCGCTCGTGTGCCGCGTGCCGGGCGGGGTGTTCCAGCGCACGCCGCCGCAGCGCCAGCGCGTCCGCGATGCCCGCGTCGCGGTAGGCGGCGGGGTTGTAGAGGGTGCCGATGCTGTACTGGAGGTAGCTCTCCAGATACTCGGCAACCACCGGCACCTCGGCAGCATCGCGCTTGGCCACCTGGCCGAGCAGGTTGGTGAAGATCATCCGTCCGAACGCAACGTGCCTGCTCTCGTCCTGGTGGTGCACCCGGTTGATCTCACGGGCGATGTGCGGCAGCGACTCGTCGGTGGCCATGTAGGCGTTGTAGTGGTCGACGATCTCCTCGAAAATGAGGATCCGGGCGAACACCACCAGCTCGCGGGCCACCGGCGACAGATGCTCCACCGAGTCCGCCTTCAGCGTCGGCTGCGCCGGGTAGAGCTTGCCGCCGTAGCGCAGGCAGAACTGCGCGAAGAACCACATGTGCTCGTTTTCCTCACCGATGAAGTGGTGCAGGAATTCCGAGACGTTCGCATAGGCCCGCTCGTGGATGCGCATGACAACTTCGCTCATCAGCTCGCGGATGCCGTGGATGTTGAGGCTGAAGAAGTTGATCGCCTCATACTTGGTCAACGCAATCTGCTGCTCGCGGGTGAGCTCGTCCCACATCGGCGTTCCTGCCAGCGTGGTCAGGCTCTCGCTCATCCAGGGCATGTCGGGCTCGACGGCCTCCGGCCAGTCGAACAACGTGTACGGGTTGTAGTATCCGGATTCGGCCAGGTGTTCGAGCCGGTCCAGTTCAAGCATTATCGGCTCAAGTTCACGTACCGCCATTGTCACTTTTCCTTCCCCATGGAGTGGCTCGAGAAGTCACGCCTACCGCGCCGACCGGATATCGGCGCGCACCAGGACCGGCTGCGGTGAACCGCATTCGTGGTACCCGAAGGACGCGTTGCCGGAAGCGGTGGACGGGATCACCTTGTTGTAGACCGACCCGAGGCACAGTTCCTGGAACTGCTCGGTGTTCGCCGACAGCCGCGCCGCGAGCTGCGACTTGGCAATGTCGACGGTCTTGACCACCCCGTCGTCGTCCTCGACCTCGACGCACGCGTGCGGCAGATCGAGCGCGCCGCCGAGCACCCCGGTGAACCAGCCCCGCTTCGCCTCGGCGCGATGCCCTGCGGCGCGGAAGTGTTCGGCCAGCAGCAGGCTTGCCGCGATGCAGCTCGTCGCGCCGAGCTCGTGCACGAGCCCGTAGTCGGCCTGCATCGGCACGGGAATCATCTGCCAGCGGTAACCCGCGTCCAGGTAGTCACGCGTCAGCCGCCGCAGCGCCTGGGACACCAGAGGTGTCCGCGCGCCGGTGGTGGTGACTGTCGCGGCGTACTCCGCCGCCCCCTCGCCCGGCGCGGGCAGCGTGCCGCCCTCGACGCGACCGCCGAACCGGACGACGTCTGGCCCCTCCAAGCGCCACGGCGCCACCCCGGCGCACTCGTGGCACTCCAGCCGGACCTGGAAGTTCCAGGTCTTGGGTCGCAGCAGGTCGTCGACCGGCCTGCCCGCGAACCGGAACAGCATCCGGAACGCCATCTCCGGCTGGGTGTCGGACCGGTTCGAGTACATCCCGAGGTTGTAGAGATCGTTCGCGTCGAAATAGCGGATGCCCTCGCGGTCCTCGAACGGCAGGCCGGCGCCGACCAGCCGGTCGATGTCGGCCGAATCACAGCGCAGCATCTCCCGCGCCACAGGCTCCGACTGTGTCTTGCGAGAGTATCGATCGGGAATGAATTCGATCGTTTCGGCGACTTTTTCCCACGGCGGGCAGGCGATCACTCGTTGCTGTGGCACGGTCTATCCCCCAGGCAGATTCATCCGGGTCGGCGACTCAGTATCAGCACCGGCCGCACGCAAATACGGGAAGCCCGTCGGTGGGCTATCAGTGTGCGTTTTACATTCTGCCGGCCCTCTGCCTGGCCCTGCGGAACACCACCGAACGCTACCAGCTAATCGCGCGTCCGCAATCCGTTAATTTCGCATACTCCACCGTGCGCTTCGCACGCATCACGCGAAGACGACGATTCATCTCGCACCTGGGAGATCACCTCGCGCAGCCCCTCCTGCACGGTAAACATCGTTACAACAATGACCTAATCTCAGCGGGTGCGAAAGTGTTGATTGGTGCGACATGGGCAAAGGTGCCGAGACGGGAGGCACTGAGCTCGGGTGTGCACCCTCGACAGATAGTGCTCAGCTCGACATCCTCCCTGGCGAGAGCCCCAGGTGACCGCATATCGTGCCATGGTCAGCGCCCTCAGGGAACTCGCGCGGCACTTCGTCCGGCCGCTGGTTGCGCCCAACACCTGAGCGTGGCCGCGCAACTTCCCATCGCCCTCGAACTGCCCCCTGGAAGCTGTCGGCGCGCCCCGGGAGACGTGTGAAGCACACCAGCACGGGTGCATTTTTCACGGCAGCACTCCGTTTGCGCGCCGGTATCGTATGGGGCAGCACGACGGACTCCAGCGACGTCGCAGTGCCGCGCCTGACGTGGCCGGATCCGCAGGTCGGCGGGGCGCAGTCGTTCCACCCATCCCATTGAGGGGCCGCAATGCCGTTGGATCGGATACTTCGCAGTCTGATCGCGTGGCAACACGCCGACGGTGCGCCGACCCCCGCTCGCGCGATCTCCGTCGAGCAGGCCCGCGAGCGATACCGTGAGAACGCGATCCGTCCCCGGCCGGGGGACAACGGCCCGCACACAGCGGTCGCCGTCGTCGACGAGAAGATCGACACTGCGGACGGGACGTCGTTGCGGTCCAGGGTGTACACGCCGGAGGCCGACAGCGGCCGGGTGGTCACCTACCTGCACGGCGGCGGTTGGGTAACCGGTGACCTCGACACCCACGACTGGGTCTGCCGTGTCCTTGCGGCGTCACTGGGCGCGGTCGTCGTCTCCGCCGACTATCGCAGGGCGCCCGAATACCCCTACCCCACGCCGTTGCTCGACGCCATCGCCGCAGCCCGGTGGACGAGCCAGATGTCCCCCGGCCGTGACCACGTGCTCATCGGCGACAGCGCTGGCGCCCACCTCGCGCTCGGCGCCGCGCTCGACGCCCGCGACACCGGCGGCCCGAGGTTCGCCGCGCAACTGTTGGTGTACCCGCCCGTCGACCCGAGCCTGCGGATCGCCTCGGCCTGCGCGCACGCCGAGGGGTACCTGCTGTCCGTCGACGACATGATGTGGAGCTACGAGCAGTACGTTCCGGATCCTCGTCACCGCGGCGATCCCGCCGTCGACCTGCTGAACGCGGATCTGCGCGGCCTACCGCCGACGGTGGTCGCCACGGCCGAGTTCGACCCGCTGCAAGGTGAGGGCGAGCAACTGGTCGAGAACCTGCACGCCGCTGGCGTGCCCGCCCGTCACGTACCCGGACCGGGACTGGTGCACGGCTTCTTCCTGATGCAGGACATCGTGCCGGCGGCGGCGGCGACCGCGCGACGGATCATCCAGGAGCTGGACGATGTCCTGAGGTCAGCGGTTCCGTGACCCATCCGAGTGAGATGTGTGCCGACGCCCGCCCATAGGCGCTGGCGCACCGCGTCGGTGGGACTTGTGTCGGTGGCTCTGCGCAGCATCGCGTGCACACCCGGCACGATCGGGAAGACCCCGAGGGCAGCGCGTCACACCCCGACCGGCGTTGGTTGCCGAGACCGCAGCATGTCGGCCACCAGCGGCTCATAGTCGGCGTAGACCCCGCCCAGCTCGCCGTCGAGGAACAGTTGGCGCATCGCCGGACGCTGAACCTTCCCGCTCGTGGTGCGCAGAACGCCGCCACGGCGCAGCAACACGATCCCGGCGGGACGGAGGCCGAACTCGCGGGTGATGGTCTGTCTGATTCCGACGGCCAACTGGCGCAGACCGTCCTCCGACGGACGCCCGTTGATTTCGGACGTCACGACCAGGGCGTCTCCGAGGCCGGGCTCGCCGAGCGGCACCGTGAAGACGGCACCGATGATGCCCAGCCCGGGATGCTCCGCGCGAAGCGCTCGCTCGATCTCCTGCGGGTAGAGGTTGCGCCCATCCACACTGAGAAGTTCGGCCATCCTCCCGGTGACGTACAGCTCGCCGTCGTGCATCGTGCCAAGGTCCCCCGTACGGACGTAACCACTGTGCGTGAACGCCAGGTCGGCCGCGGCGTCGTCGCGCCAATAGCCTTTGGCGACGCAGGGGCCGCGCAACCAGATCTCGCCCACGGCCCCGGGAGGCAGCGGCTCGCCGGTGGCCGGGTCGGCGATCATCACCTCGGTGTCGCGCGGCGTCCCGCAGCTCACCACGGCCGCGCCCGCCTCCGCAGGGGTGAACAGCAACCGCTCCAACGCGTGCTCGTCCACTCTGGTCACGACGGCCCTGCGGAACGGAGCGGCGGACACGAGCAGTGTCGCCTCGGCCATGCCGTAGGACGGGCACACCACGTCGTCGCGCAGCCCAGCCGGGGCGAACCGCTTCGTGAACGCCTCCAGCGTCTCAACGTGCACCCGCTCCGCCCCGTTGGCGCTGATTCGCCACCGGGACAGGTCCAGGGCGGCCAGTTGGCTGTCGGTCACCTTGGCACGGCACATCTCGTAGGCGAAGTCCGGGGCCGCGGACGAGTAGATGTCGTACTCGTCGATCATGCGCAGCCAGTGGTGCGGGTGTCTGACGAAGGCTGCGGGCCGCATCAGCACGCAGCCCCCTCCCACCAGGAGAGCGGGCAACAGTTGACCGAAGAGCCCCAGGCCGTGGTACAGCGGGACCCACCCTCCCAGCCTGGTTTCGGTGGTCAGGCTGCACGCCCGGCGCTGGCTCTCCACGTTGTGCAGGAGGTTGCCGTGGCTGATCATCGCGCCTACAGGCTCGCCGGTCGTGCCCGAGGTGTAATGGATGATCGCGAGCGTCTCGTGGTCCAGGTTTTCGGGCGTCCAGGAGCCCGCGTCCGGTACGGCTCCGCTGTCGGTGGCGAGCAGGGCGATGTCGGTGAGCCCGGCCGCCTGCGCCCACTCCACGACGGTGGGAAGGTTGGCGGTGTCGGTCAGAGTCGCCGACACCTCGGCGTTCCTGGCGATGCCCCGCACCCGCGACCTCTCGTGGCGGTACCGGGCGGGTGGCGGTGCGGGCACCGCCACCATCCCGGCGTAGAGGCAGCCGACCAGGGCCGCGGCGAAGTCGAACCCGGTCGGGTACAGCAGGAGCACCCGCTCGCCGACCCGATAGCGGGCCCGCAGCCATGCCCCGATCTTCCTCGCCTCGGCGTCCAGTTGGGCGAACGACCAGCGCAGGTCGCCGTCGTCGCGCTCCATGTCGTTGACGAGGATCAGCGCCGTACGTTCCGGCGCCAAGCGGGCGTGCTCACGGATCGCCGCGGCGGCACTCGTGGTGAGCGAAAGATCGATCATGGACCTGGTTCCTCTCCCCTGCCGTGTGCACGGCCCCGACCCCGCAGGTGAATCGCAGGGTGCTTCAGGAATTCGTCAAGCGACGGTGCGGCGTGTCTATCCCGCGAGCATCCCATGTCATCAACACGCAAGGGATCGTTCAAGGTCGATTCGAGGCTAGCACCGGGAGCGATGGGGCATCCAGCGAGCCGATGCAAGAAGTGAAAATCGCTCGCCCGAGTATTAAGAACGCACCCGAAGGCATTGGGCAATACATACCGACAGAGCCCCGCGCTACCGGGACTCCCGCAGGATGCCGCGACCCATGTATGCTGCGGACTTGCTTTTTCAGTGTCAGGTGTGCGATTGTCAGAACAACAAACAGCCGAGCCAGACACTTCTCACGCTCACCCGACGCACCGCCGGCAGCGGGTGATCACATTGATGAACATCGCGCTACAGAAAAGTTCGCGAACCGTTCCTGGAGCAGCATTCGGCGTGGTAACCAGCGAAAGACGACCGGTCACCACGCCGAGAAGAGCGCAAACGGAAAGGACCCCGACCAACGATAGACACACTCGTGTCCGGCCCCGCGACGGGATCCGGCCCTCCGGGCTCGGCATGGGCTGCTACCACGCCGTTTGGTGATCAAATCCAGTCCGACTGGCGGGCGATTCGCAGCGCGTCGATCCGGTTACGCGCCTTGAGCTTCGCGACCACGGACGAAAGGTAATTGCGCACGGTACCTTCGGAAAGGTGCAGCCGCGCCGCGATCTCGACCACCGTCTCACCCCGAGAGACGTACTCAAGCACGGACAACTCACGCAGGGTGAGCGGACAGTCGCCGTTGCCCACCGCAGCCACCGTCAACTGTGCGTCGAAGACCCGTTCTCCCAAGTGGATACGCCGGATGGCGTCGAAGAACTGGTGCGGCGGAACGCTTCGCTGCACCATGCCCGCGATCTCGCCCGAAAACGCCTGCCGCACGACCGGCCGAGTGAACGACGTGGCGAGCAGCATGCTCTTGCAACCCGGGATGCTCGCCATCTTCTCGGCGAACGCGACCGCGTCGCTCTCCTCGCGCTGAAAGCTGATGATCCCAACGTCGGGCTTGTGCAATTCAGCGAACTCCAGCGCATCCAAATAGTTGTCGACGGATCCGACAACCCGGATCTCGTCGTGCTGCTCCAAGAGAGCGGTGAGTGCGAAACGTGACAGATGCAGAACGTCGGACACCAGAACGTCGATTGTCACTTGGCCCCTCCATGAAGTTCCCCGGACCGCGCCGTGAGGATGCAGCGCAACTCTTGTTTCGATAATGTCATACGTGTACAAATTTTGGAAGGCCGATGTCTTGGACCCTTCCGTCGTACCACGACGGCGCAGTCATCGATACTGTGAACAGTGGCTGAATTGGTCATTGCGGGACGATACGGTCCGTCAATTATGCGACATTTCCCCGACGCGTTCCGACCCTCATCCTCGGCCAGCAGTCGATGCCGTAATCGCAAAGCGGCCCATTGCAACATCGAATCGGATATTCGCCCTAAAAACGGCCAGGCTCCATGGCGGAAGCCCCGACCGGACGGGGGATCCGAGGAAGGCGGCTGGTCAAGCCGGGTACGAGTCGCAGCCCCGCAGCGGCTACTCTGTCACGACCCCGACAATCGGCCCGAGTCCCGCCGTCCGCGTCGCGAGATACCCCTGCTCCCATGTCGTGGCCCCTCAGGCGACCGCCCTCCAGACCGCTCCTATTACTACTCCAACCGCACTTCTCACCTGGAGACCCGAGCAGAAGCGGCACGCTTTGACGGCGTATTTCACGTTGTTGTGGTGCTTCGAACGCATTGACGTCAGCCGACGGGGCGTAACCGCAAGACCTTCCCCATCGCCGTTACCCGTTTCTGATCAACTCGATCCGTGGCATGTGACGAGGTGGACGGAGATGCGCCGACAGGTCCGTCGCAGGTCGGCGGGGAGCCCGGACGGGCTTGACGACCAGATTCCACGAAGGCACCGGCCCCGGCTGGCACAGACGGTGGGTTCTCTCCGCCAGGCGGCGCCAGGTGGCGCCGTGGCGCCTGGCGGCGCTACGGAAGATGGACCGGGTCCGGGCGGAGGGCGTACGGGAGGTACGGGACGGTGTTGCCGTCGAAGGAGAGCATCCGTCGCCGGTCGAAGACGTAGTCCGTGGTCCGGTCGGCGGGCGTGGTCCAGGCGACCTCACCGAACCGGAGCGCCAGCCGGCACCTCGACCGACCCACGTATCGCACAACGCTACGCCTGGTGGGGCGGGCGGGACTCGAACCCGCGACCGAGGGATTATGAGTCCCCTGCTCTAACCTGCTGAGCTACCACCCCTTGTGGTGCGGGAATGGTAACCCGCGCGCCCTCGCGCCCACTGACCGCGCACGGGCGGTGGCACGCACCCGGCCGCGCGACCTCGCGGACGGGACCGGCATCGCGAGAATAACAGCGGGGGCAGACAGCTTGGCGACGGCTCAGCTCCCGGGCACCAGATGGCGCACGATGGCGGCGCCTGCCCGCCAGCCGCTGGCCAGAGCACCCTGGATCGAGGGACTGTCCCGATGGTCTCCGGCAACGAACACCCCGTCGCCGAGCTCGACCGGCTGGCGCAGCCGGCCCTGCCTCGGCGGAGCCGCCGGTAGGGCGGCCGGTAGACGTACCGTCTCCAGGTGCTCCCAGTGGTCCGTACGGCACCCGTACAGCCGGGCCAGTTCGGCGCGGACGATCGGCTCCGACGGCGGGGTGGGGCCGACCACCGAGGTGGCCACCAGGTGCCGACCGGGCGGGGCGTACGTCGGTGCGGCGTGACTGATCACGACCGTGTTCGCCACAATCTCCCGCCGGTCGCCGTCGAGCAGCAGGACCGGTTCGTCCAGCGGCGCGGCACCGACCGAGTGGTAGTAGGTGGTGAGAGCGCGGGTGCGTACCGGGCCGAGGGAGGGCAGCAGCTTGGTTGCCGTACCCGGGTCGGTGGCGACCAGGACGGCCCGGCAGCGGATCTCGCCGTCCGGGGTGCGAACCCGGCCGGGGTTGATCGAGGTGACCGGTGTGCCGAGTCGCAGCAGGGTACGGGGCAGAGGTGCGGCGACCGCCGCCGGCAGGGCTGCCATCCCGTCCGCGGGTACCCCGATCCTGCCCCGCACGAAAGAACGGGCGATCAGCGCGGCGACGTGGCTGGAGGTGTCCAGGGCCCGGTCGGCGAGTACGCCGGAGAGGAACGGCCGGATCAGTTCCTCGATGATCCGGTCGGAGAGGCCGGCCCGGCGCAGGGCCCGCTCGGTGCTCTGCTCGGGTGTGTCGAGCAGGCGGCGCACCGGGGTGGCGGCGCAGCTCGCGGCGAGTGCGGCGAGTCGGAGCCGATCACGAAAGGTGCCGATGTCGGCCGACGCCGACAGGGGCGCCGCGATCGGGTCACGTAGCGGGTTGCCGAGTCGGTGCAGTCGGCCGTTGCGGCGGACCAGGACGCCGGCGGTGAAGAATCCGAGCCGCAGGGTGTGGAGGTCGAGCAGGGTGCCGAGCCGGGGGTAGCCGGTGTTCAGCACCTGGAAGCCCCGGTCGAGCAGATAGCCGTCGACCCGGTCGGTGGCGACCCGGCCGCCGAGCCGTTCGGCCGCCTCGACCAGGAGCCAGGGGACGCCGGCCCGGTGCAGTCGGCGGGCGGCGGCCAGGCCGGCGAGGCCGCCTCCGACGATCACCACATCGGTGTCAGCGGGCATGGCGGGCACGGTATTCGGGTTGGTCCGGCTGGTCGACGCGGCGCAGTCGACTCGGCCACCAGATTGCCGGTCCGATGTGGTGGGCGAGGGCCGGGACCAGCAGTGAGCGAACCACGATGGTGTCGATGAGGACGCCGAGGGCGACCGCCAGGCCGAGTTCCACCAGGACCACCAACGGGAGTACGGCCAGCGCCGAGAAGGTCGCGGCGAGCACCACCCCGGCGGAGGTGATCACACCCCCGGTGACGCGGAGCCCGCGCAGGACCCCGGACCGGGTGCCGTGTTTCAGGGACTCCTCGCGTACCCGGCTCATCAGGAAGATGTTGTAGTCGACCCCGAGGGCGACCAGGAAGACGAACGCGAAGAGCGGGAACGAGGAGTCCACCCCGGGGTAGCCGAAACCGTGGTTGAACAGCACCGCGCAGAGTCCCAGGGTGGCGGCGAAGGAGAGCACCACGGTCACGATGAGCAGCAGTGGGGCGAGCAGTGAGCGCAGCAGCAGGGCGAGGATCACCGCGATCACGCCGAGCACGGTCGGGATGATCACGTTCTGGTCCCGGGTGGCGGCGTCGTTGGTGTCGACGGTGATCGCGGTGAAGCCACCGACGACCGCGCCGGCACCCGGCACCGCGTGTACGGCTTCGCGTAGCTTCCGTACGGTCTGCCGGGCCCCGCCGGTGTCGGCTTCCTCAGTGAGGGTCGCCTGCAGTTGGACCCGCCCGTCGACCACCTTGGGTGGGGCGGCTGTGCCCGCCGACGGGGCTGCCTGACCACCGGCACCGGGCGCGGCGGTCAGTGGTTGTACCCGCGCCACGCCGGGCACCGCACGGGCGGCGGCGGCGACCTGGTCGGCTCGGTCGGCGCTGACGAAGATGGTGGTGGGGCTGCCGAGCCCGCCCGGGAAGTGTCGGTCGATGATTTCCTGCCCGGTTACCGATCCGGTCGGGTCGGTGAACTGGTCGACCTGGCTGAGGCTGGTGGCACCGAGTTGGGTCAGGCCGGCGGCGAGCGCGATCAGCACCGCGGCGGTGATCGGCCAGATCAGCCGGGCGCGGCGGCCGACGAAGGCGCCGACGGCCTGCCAGAGTCCGCCGGGCTGGTTGGTGGTGCCGGCGTGCGGAACCCGAGGCCAGAACGCCCACCTGCCGCCGAGCAGCAGCAGCGCGGGAAGGAAGGTGAGCATGACCACGAGGGTCGCGCCGACACCGACGGCGGTGACTGGGCCGAGCGCCCGGTTGGAGTTGAGGTCGGACAGGAGCAGGCAGAGCAGCCCGGCGATGACCGTACTGCCGGAGGCGAAGATGGCCGGGCCGGCGCCGCGCCAGGCGGCGATCATCGCGTCGAGCGTACGGGGGTGGTGGTGCAGTTCTTCCCGATAGCGGGCGATGAGTAGGAGCGCGTAGTCGGTGCCGGCGCCGAAGACGAGCACGGTGAGGATGCCCTGGGCCTGCCCGTTGAGCTTGATCACGTCGTTCGAGGCGAGGACGTAGACGGCGAGCGTGGCGACCACGTACGAGACGCCTGCGGCGAGCAGCGGGATGACCCAGAGCACCGGGCTGCGGTAGACGATGAGCAGGATCACCAGCACCACGACGAGGGTCACCAGTAGCAGCGGCCCGTCGATCGAGGAGAAGACGGCGACCAGGTCGGTGAGGAGTCCGGCCGGTCCGGCGACCTCGACGACGAGGCCGTCGGCGCCCGGCCCGGTGACGTCGCGCAGGTCGTCGACGGCCCGTTGGATCCGGTCGCCCGCGTTGCCGCTGGCGTCGATCGGCACGATGAGCTGCACCGCCTGCCCGTCCTCGGACGGCACCGGCGGTGGCAGTGGGGTGACCACCCCCGGGACCTGGGCGAACCGGGTCGCGTCGCCCGTCACCTTCTGCCGGTCGGCGTCGGTGATGCCGCTGGTCCGTTCGTAGACCACCAGCGCCGGGGTGGTCTGCCGGTCGGTGAAGTCGTTGGCCAACCGGTCGGCCCGGGTGGCTTCGGCGTCGGCGGGCAGGAAGGCGGCGTTGTCGTTGATGGCGACGTCGCTCAGGCGTCCGCTGTATGGGCCGGCGAACGCGGCGAGCGCGAGCCAGCCGAGCACCACCGCGACCGCGACCAGCGTGCCGATGGCGCGGTGCTGCCGGATGCCCCACATCTCCCACCCCCGCCGGATCTCCCTGGATACGACGATGCCCGTCGGCGTGGCCGACGGGCGGGATTGTGGAGAAAGCTCCCCCGTTTGGACTCGAACCAAAAACCTGCCGGTTAACAGCCGGCTGCTCTGCCAATTGAGCTACAGGGGATCGTGCGGTTGCCGGATTTGGATCTCTCCGGCGCCCTTGCGACGGCATAAGAGTACAGGACTTCCGGGGGGTGTGCGCTAGGGGGTTATCGGCGAAGCTGGCCCCTCCGATATCCGGACAAAATGTCGCGCCTGCCACGAACAGGCATGAGCTTCCAGGAGTATGGGTAGGTACCTGAGCACAGACGACGCAGGCGCGGCGAAGTTGCCCATCCGGACCTCGGAGGGCGCAACGGCGCGTCAGGCACGGAAGGAGCCGCCATGCGCGGAAAGCTGTGGTTCATCGGCGGGCTGGCAGCGGGTTTCGTCCTCGGCGCCCGCGCCGGCCGGGAGAAGTACGAGGAACTGGTCGTCCGGGGCCGCAAGGTGCTCGACCATCCGACGGTGCAGGAGGCGGCCGGGGTGGCCCAGGCGCAGGCCAACCGGCTCTACGCCGAGGGCAAGGACCGGCTCAGCCACACCCGGCTCGGCGAGAAGCTGGGCCAGGCCACCAACGGCAGCACCACCGAACTGACCTCCACCGGCGCCGGGTCGACGACGACTCCGGCCACCCGGGGCACCACCCCGTAAGGAAGGGCCCCTTGTTATCGCTTTCTGTATAGGAAGGGCCCCCTCCTCACCCGGGATCGGGCGCGACGGGTACGGCAAGGGCCGGCCGCCATCGGCGACCGGCCCAGCGTCGCGCGGGTGTGCGCGTCGGCCCGTACGTCAGTCCTTGCTGGCGAAGGCGGCGTCGAACGCGGCGGCCGGGGCGTCGAACGCGAGCCGGCGGACGAACTGGAGCGCCTCCGGGGCGCCGACGAGGCGGTCCATACCCGCGTCCTCCCACTCGATCGAGATCGGGCCGTCGTAGCCGATCGCGTTCAGTGCCCGGAAGCAGTCCTCCCAGGGGACGTCGCCGTGGCCGGTGGAGACGAAGTCCCAGCCCCGGCGCATGTCGGCCCAGGGCAGGTGGGAGGCGAGCCGGCCGCGCCGACCATCGCCGGTACGTACCTTCGCGTCCTTGCAGTCGACGTGGTAGATCCGGTCGGCGAAGTCGAAGATGAAGTTCACCGGGTCGAGTTCCTGCCAGACGAAGTGCGACGGGTCCCAGTTGAGCCCGAACGCCGGCCGGTTCCCGATCGCGTCGAGGGTCTTCTTCGTGGTCCAGTAGTCGTACGCGATCTCACTGGGGTGGACCTCGTGCGCGAACCGGACGCCGACCTCGTCGAAGACGTCGAGGATCGGGTTGAACCGGTTGGCGAAGTCCTCGTACCCCTTCTCGATCATGGACGGCGGGACCGGCGGGAACATGGCCAGGGTGTGCCAGATCGACGAACCGGTGAAGCCGACAACCGTCTTCACCCCGAGCTTCGCGGCGGCGCGGGCGGTGTCCTTCAGCTCCTCGGCGGCCCGCTGGCGGACCCCCTCGGGTTCCCCGTCGCCCCAGATCCGGCCGGGCAGGATCCCCTGGTGCCGCTCGTCGATCGGGTGGTCGCAGACCGCCTGGCTGAGCAGGTGGTTGGAGATGGTGAAGACCTGGAGGTTGTACTTGGCCAGGGTTTCCTTCTTGCGCTCGACGTACGACTCGTCGGCGATGGCCTTGTCGACCTCGAAGTGATCGCCCCAGCAGGCGATCTCCAGGCCGTCGTAGCCCCATTCGGAGGCGAGCCGGCAGACCTCCTCGAACGGGAGGTCGGCCCACTGGCCGGTGAAGAGCGTGATGGGTCGCGCCATTGTCCTTCTCCCTGTCGGATACCTGGGATTCCCGACGGACACCGCGAAGGCGGTGTCCGTGGACGGGCGCGAGGGAGGCCGGTCCGGCCGTACGGCGCACCGGAGGAGGCGGGGCCGGCGTGTGCCTACGCACCTGGGCGAGCGGGTTGCGCCTCCCGCTGCTCACCGGCGGTCTCCTGGGTTGCCAAGACCCACTCTATTCCCCGGTTCGGATGCAAGGAAGGGCCCCTTGTTAACGCCGTGGCGTTAACAAGGGGCCCTTCCTTGCACTGCGAGCGTTACGCCGGGAGGGTCCAGCGCTGGTTGGCCGCGCCGAGGCAGTCCCAGAGGTGCACGTCCTGGCCGTTGGCGGAGCTGTTGTTCGACACGTCCAGGCACTTGCCCGTGGTGGGGTTACGCAGCGAGCTGTCGGCCGCGTTCGGCACCCAGTTCTGGGCACCGGTCGCGTTGCAGGTCCAGAGCTGGATCTTGGTGCCGTTGGCGGTGCCGCTACCGGAGATGTCGAGGCACTTGCCGAGCGCCCGCAGCGTCTGCCCCTGCACCGTCCACGTCTGACGCGGCGTACCGGCACAGGCGTTGATCTGAATCTGGGTGCCGTCGGCGGTCCCGCCGCCGTCGACCTCCAGACACTTACCGGCCAGACCCACGATCGGACCGGTGCCCGGGGTCGGGCCGGGGCCACCACCGCCACGGACCAGGGTGAGGTCGTCCACGTCGAACAGGCCGGTGCCGCTGCCGGTGAAGGTCAGGTACAGGTTCTGGGTGCTGGCGGGCACGTTCGACAGGTTGGTGGTGACGTCGGCGAAGGTGTTCCAGCCGCCGGTGTTCGGCACCGCCACCGACCCGAGGATCGGACCGGTGGTCGAACCGGTACGGACCTGGATGGTGCCGCCGGCGCCGCCGGAGACGACCCGGGACCGGAAGGAGGTGACCCCGGTCAGGTCCAGCCCGTTGTACGCCGCCCAGTCGCCGTTGTCGATGTAACCGATGGTCGAGCCACCGTTCGCGCCGGTCTTGCCGACCACCTGCACGCCACCGGTCGAGTTGAACGCCTCGGCCTGCACGGTGGTGTTACCGGTCGGCGGATTCGGTGGCTGGGTGCCGAGTTCCTTGATCCGTACGTTGCGGAACGACACGTCGTCGCCCGTACCGTGGTTCTGCAGGCCGATGTAGCCGGCCAGCGACCGGACCGGGTTGGTGTTGGTGAAGTCGTTGATCTGCACGCCGTTGAGGTAGATCCGCAGCCGCTCGCCCTCGACCAGCAGCTCGTAGTTGTTCCACTCCCCCGGCGGGTTCAGCGCGGCGTCCCGGGCGGCGATGTCGGCCGACTTGAAGGTGTAGACCGCGCCGGTGGTGCGGTCGGCCGCGTCGGTCGCGTCGATCTGGATCTCGTACCCGTTGTCCACCGCCGACCAGGGATCGGTCGAGGACGGAAAACCGATGAAGATGCCCGAGTTGTCGTCACCGTCCATTTTCCAGTCGAGCTTCAACGAGTACGACGAGAACTGCTTCGCGCTGTACCAGTAGAGGCCCATGCCACCGACCGAGGTGAGGGTGGCGTCGGTGTTGGTGAAGTTGCCCGGGCCCGCCTGCGACCAGCCGGTGGTGGAACCGTTGTAGAGGGTGGTGTACCCGGTCTCCGGCCGGCAGTCGGCCTTGGACCGGCCGGCCGCGTACCGGATGCCACCGAGCAGGTGCGCCCGGAACGCCGGCTCGGCGTACGTCGACTGGGTGTGCCCGGCGCCGGTGTAGAACGACCGCCCGCCCTCGTACGTCTTGCACCACGAGTGCGGGTGGTCGGCACCCATCCCGCCCCCGGAGTACGACGACTCGTCGAGCGTGGCGAGCACACGGGCGGTGGACCGGACGTTGGTCCGGTAGTTGTACCACTCGTCGGTGCGGGTCCAGGTCTGCGGCAGGGTGGCGGTGGCCGCGGTGGCCCGGTTCTCCACCTTGACGTTCGCCTGCTGGATCGCCGGGTGCGAGTCGAACCAGGCGCCGACGAGGTTGCCGTAGAACGGCCAGCCGTACTCGGTGTCGGCGGCGGCGTGCACGCCGACGTACCCCTTGCCGCTGCGGATGTAGGACTCGAAGGCGGTCTGCTGGGTGGCGTTGAGCGCGTCTCCGGTGGTGTTGAGGAAGACGACCACCTCGTACTGGGCGAGGTTGGCGGTGGTGAAGGCGTTCGCGTCCTCGGTGGCGGTGACGGTGAAGCTGTTCGCCGCGCCGAGGTCGCGGATGGCCTGGGTGCCGACCGCGATCGAGTCGTGCCGGAAGCCGGCGGTCTTGGAGAAGACCAGGACGTCGTACGGGGCGTCGGCGGCACTGGCCGGGGTGGCGGGTGTGGTGCAGGCGATGACGGCGAGTGCCGCCATCGCCGTACCGAGGACGGGTCGGAGGAGTCTGCGCATGGGGTGCTCTCTCCCTAGGGCGAGTGAGGAAGGGCCCCTTCCTATACGGAAAGCGATAAGAAGGGGCCCTTCCTTACAGGGGGTGGGGTGCGGTTACGGGAGGGTCCACTTCTGGTTGGGAGCGGTGGTGATGCAGTCCCAGAGGTGCACGTCCTGGCCGTTGGCGGAGCTGTTGTTCGACACGTCCAGGCACTTGCCCGTGGTGGGGTTGCGCAGGGTGCTGTCGGCCTGGGGGACCCAGTTCTGGGCGCCGGTCGCGTTGCAGGTCCAGAGCTGGATCTTGGTGCCGTTGGCGGTGCCGCCACCGGAGATGTCCAGGCACTTGCCGAGCGCCCGCAGCGTCTGCCCCTGCACCGTCCACGTCTGACGCGGCGTACCGGCACAGGCGTTGATCTGAATCTGGGTGCCGTCGGCGGTCCCGCCGCCGTCGACCTCCAGGCACTTAGCGGCCAGACCGACGATCGGACCGGTGCCCGGGTTGGGGTTGGGGCCACCGGTGCCGGTGGTGAAGGTGAAGGCGTCCAGGTCGTAGAGGGCCCCGGTGCCGCTACCGGCGAAGGTCAGGTAGAGCGTGGTGGCGCCGGCCGGCGGGTTGGTGATGGTGCCGGTGACGTTGGTGAACGTCTCCCAGCCGCCGGTGACCGGTACGGTCGCCGAGCCGAGCACCGTGCCGGTGGCGGATCCGGCCCGGATCTGGAGGGTGCCGCCGGAGCCGGCCGAGGAGACCCGGGCGCTGAACGAGGTGGCGTTGGCGAGCCGGTACGGCTCGAACGCGATCCAGTCGCCGTTGTTGATGTCGCCGACGGTACGGCCGCCCTCGGCCGGGGTCTTGGTGAAGGTGTTGATGCCGGACGAGGTCTTGAAGTGCTCCGCCTGGCGGCGCTTCGGCTGGAGGGTGTGCTGGGTGTGCGTGGTCAGCCCGCCGTTGTCGGTGTACTCGGCGTCGAAGATCGGGAAGATGTTCGCCGCGTCGTCGTGCTCACCGTCGGTCGGGATGGTGATGGTGCCGGTGCAGCCGTTGGCCGAGGTGATCTGGTGGCCGTGGGTGTCGTGGCCGAGCACGTACGTCATCTTGACCCGGGAGCAGTCGATCGTGCCGTCCTCCGGGTCGGTCACCGTGATCTGGAACGGGACCGCGTCGCCGAAGGCGACCAGTTGCCCGTTGGCCGGGGCGTTGATGGTCACCGTCGGGGCGGTGTTGCCGACGCTGATGATCACGCTCGCGCTGCCGGTCGCGCCGGCCGGGTCCCGGACGGTCAGGGTCGCGGTGTAGGTGCCGTTGGCGGTGTACGTCTTGGTCGGGTTCGCCGCCGTCGACGTGGTGCCGTCGCCGAACGCCCAGGAGTAGGTCAGCGCGCTTCCCTCGGGGTCGGACGAGCCGGCCGAGGAGAAGGTCACCGCGAGCGGGGCGGCACCGGAGGTCCGGTTGGCCGAGGCGACCGCGGTCGGGGCCCGGTTGCCGCCGGCGATGTAGTCGAACCGGTAGAGGGCCGAGTTCGCGTCGCCGTTGAAGTAGCCGGTGCCGTAGTCGAGGACGTAGAGCGCGCCGTCGGGGCCGAACGCCATGTCCATGACCTGCTTGCCGACCCAGGGGAAGGTGTCGATCGTGCCGACCGAGCCGTCGGTGTTGACGTGGATCGGCTTGATCCAGCCCCGGCCGAGTTCACCGGCGAAGAACTGTCCCTCGAACGACTGCGGGAACTTGGTGGTGGAGGGGTTCGAGGCGTTGTAGCGGTAGACCGGGCCGCCCATCGGCGACTCGGAGCCGCCGCCGAACTCCGGCGGGGTGCCGGCGTCACCGGCGTACCGGATCCAGGCGGGGCGGGCGGCCGGCAGGGTGGTCTGGCCGGTGTTGCGGAACGAGTTGTTGGTCGGGCCGCCGGTGCAGTTGAACTTGGCGTTGCCGGGGCCGTCGGGGAAGGTCCACTCGTTGTACGTCTCGCTGGTGGTGTTCGTGCCGGTGCAGTACGGCCAGCCGTAGTTGCCGGGCGAGGTGACCCGGTTGAACTCGACCTGGCCGCTCGGTCCCCGGTTGGCGTTGGTGGAGCCGGCGTCTGGCCCGTAGTCGCCGACGTAGACGTAACCGGTGGTCTTGTCGACGCTCATCCGGAACGGGTTGCGGAAGCCCATCGCGTAGATCTCGGGCCGGGTGTTCGCGGTGCCCGGGGCGAAGAGGTTGCCGGCCGGGATGGAGTACGTCCCGTTCGCGTTCACCTTGATCCGCAGGATCTTGCCGCGCAGGTCGTTGGTGTTGCCGGCGGAGCGCTGGGCGTCGAATACCGGGTTGCGGTTGGTCCGCTCGTCCAGTGGCGAGTAGCCGGCCGAGTCGAACGGGTTGGAGTCGTCACCGGTGGAGAGGTAGAGGTTGCCGGCGGCGTCGAAGTCGATGTCGCCACCGACGTGGCAGCACATGCCCCGGTCCGCGGCGACGTCGAGCACGTTGACCTGGCTCGCCATGTTCAGCGTCCAGTTGGCGTTGACGGTGAACCGGGAGAGCCGGTTGACGCCCTGCCAGGCGGTCCAGCTCGTGCCGGTGGCGGGGGCGTCGCCGGACGGGGTGGAAAGCGGCGGGGCGTAGTAGAGGTAGATGAACCGGTTCGTCGCGAAGCCGGGGTCGACGCCGACGCCCTGGAGTCCTTCCTCGTCGTGGGTGTAGACCGGCAGGGTGCCGACCACGGCGGTGGTCCCGTTGGCGTCGGTGCGCCGCAGTGTGCCGTTGCGGGCGGTGTGCAGGACCGAGCGGTCGGGCAGTACGGCGATGGTCATCGGCTCGCCGACCTCGGCCTCACCGCGGGCCAGGGTGACCTGCTGGAAGTCGGCCGCGCTGATCGGGTGGGCCTGCGCCGGGGTGGCGGTGGTCGTGGTGGTGGTGACCACGGTGGTGAGGGTCGCGGCGACGAGCAGCAGGGCTGATCCCGCTGTCTGCCATCGCCCGGGTCGGATTCCTACCTTGTCCAATGTGGACATTTGAGTGCTTCCCTTCCTGAGCAGTTGACTGCCAGGCAGGACGCGCGCCGTCGCGCCGGATGCCGTAGCCGGTTGAACCCGACCCGGTGGGATGTCACTCCCGCCGGGTGGTGATCGCGCCCGGTGCGAGCGCACCGGACGAGGTCACCGGTCGATGGGTTAACCGCGCCGCCGGTCACATCGACGTAACAACTCCGTGTTCGGAGTGACACTAATTTCCATACGTGGATGTGTCCATAGCTTCTGGGTTCCGGAACTGGACTTTTGCTCAATCGGAGAAAAGTCGCCGTCCGGTTGCGCTCAGTGCCGGCGGTCGGTCGCCTCCGCGGCCAGCGCCGCCAACTGCGCCTTCGCCTGTCCCGACACCGGGGCGTCCACCAATGCCGCCAGCGCGGCGTCCGTACGGACCCGGATCATCTGCTCGATCCGGTCCAGCGTGCCCGTGTCAAGGATGATCCCACGCAACTCGGCCGCCCCCTCCGGATCGAGGTCGGGGTTGCCGAACAACTCCTTCAACCGCAGCGCCTGCTCCCGGTCCGCACTGCCCCGGGCCAACGCCATCATCACCGTCGGCTTGCCCTCCCGCAGATCGTCGAGCACCGACTTGCCGGTCACCGCCGGATCCCCGAACACCCCGAGCACGTCGTCCCGGAGCTGGAACGCGTCCCCGAGCGGGTCACCGAAGGCCGCGAACGCGCTCAGCAACTCCGGCCCGGCACCGGCCAGCGCCGCCCCGATCTGCAACGGCCGGGTCACCGTGTAGCGGGCACCCTTCATCCGGATCACCGTCAACGCGCTCGCCACCGACCCGTCCCCCACCCCGGAAACCAGGTCCAGGTACTGGCCGGCGATCACCTCGGTACGCATGTTCGCGAAGACGCCGTACCCCTGGTGCACCTGGTCGGCGCTGAGCCCGCACTCGTGGAACATCTGGTCCGCCCAGGCCGCGCAGAGGTCACCGCAGAGCAGGGCGGTGCTGCGCCCGTACGAGGCCGGGTCACCGCGCCAGGACGAACGGGTGTGCAGGTCGGCGAAGAGCCGGTGCACGGACGGCTCACCCCGGCGCCGGTCGCTGCCGTCCATGATGTCGTCGTGGATCAGCGCGAACGCGTGGAACAGCTCCAACGCCGCCGCCGCCACCACGATCGGGGTGTCGTCCACCCCGCCCGCACCGCGCCAGCCCCAGTAGCAGAACATCGGGCGCAGCCGCTTCCCGCCAGCCAGCACGAACCGGTGCAGGGTGGTGAAAACACCGCGCGGCGCCCCGTCCGGCCAGTCCGGATCCTGTCGCTCCAGGAACGCCGACAACTGGGCGTCGAACCGCTTCCGCAACTCCGCCGCGTCGGTCAGCGGCGCCGTCGCGGTCACGACCCCTCCCGCGTGCCGATACCGGCGAGCTCCAACAGCAGGCCCTTGACCTCGGTCGCCTCCACCTTGTCCCGGGCCGCTCCCGGGGCGGAGCAGAGCAGCACCGGGCCGTCGGCCGGGTCCGCCGGCAACCGGCCGTGCGAGCCGCGTACGGCCCTCGCCCCGGCGTCCAGCCCCACCACGCTCATCAGGTAACGCATGCCGAGCTTCTTGCGCGCCAGCGCCACCCCGGCCCGTCGCTTCGCCGCGCCCGGTGCCTCCGGGTCGAAGAAGAGCTCGGCCGGGTCGTACCCGGGCTTGCGGTGGATCTCCACGAGTCGGGCGAAGTCCGGCGCGACCGCGTCGTCCAACCAGTAGTAGTACGTGAACCAGGCGTCCGGCTCCGCCACCAGCACCAGCTCACCCGCGCGTTCGTGGTCGAGGCCGTACCGGGCCTTGCCGTCGGCGTCGAGCACCTCGGCCACGCCGGGCAGGGCGGCGCAGAGCTTCGCCACCTCCGCCACGTCGGCCGGGTCCTTCACGTAGACGTGCGCGATCTGGTGGTCGGCGACCGCGAACGCCTTCGACGTCCACGGGTCCAGGTATTCCATTCCGTCCTGCGTGTAGACCCGGAGCCACCCCTCGCGGCGCAGCAACCGGTTCACGTCCACCGGCCGGGAGGCGTCGGTGATGCCGTACTCGGAGAGCACCACCACCGTGGCGTCCCGGGCGCGGGCCGCGTCCAGCAGCGGACCGAGCACCCCGTCCAGCTTCGCCGCGGCGGCAGCCGCCTCCGCCGAACCCGGCCCGAACCGTTGCAGGTCGTAGTCGAGGTGCGGGACGTAGACCAGGGTCAGGTCCGGGTCGTGGGTGGCCATCACCTGCTGTGCCGCCTGGCAGATCCAGCGCGACGACGGCAGCCCGGCCCCCGGCCCCCAGTACGTGAAGAGCGGGAACCCGCCGAGCTTGCTGGTCAGCTCGTCGTGCAGTTCCGGCGGGTCGGTGTAGCAGTCCGGCTCCTTGCGCCCGTCCGCGTAGTAGATCGGCCTCGGGGTGACGGTCCAGTTCACGTCGGCGCCCATCGCGTACCACCAGCAGATGTTCGCCACCGTGTAGCCCGGCTGCTCCTTCCGGGCCGCCTGCCACACCTTCTCGCCGCCCATCAGCGCGTGGTGCTGCCGCCAGAGGAACACCTCGCCCAGGTCACGGAAGTACCAGCCGTTACCGACGATGCCGTGCTCGCTCGGCGGGGCGCCGGTGAGGAAGGTGGCCTGCGCGGAGCAGGTGACCGCCGGCAGCACCGTACCCAGCTCCGCCTCGAACCCGGTCTCGGCCACGGCCCGCAACCGGGGCATGTGGGCCAGCAGTCGGGGGGTCAGCCCGACCACGTTGATCACAACGAGGGGTGCCATGTTCATCTCTCCTGCCAGAAAAGCGCGGTCATGCCCGCACCGGGGCGGATACCGGGGTCAGGCCGAGGTCGACCAGCTCGTCGCGGGCGAAGGCCAGTTCGGCCGCGATGCCGCCGACGAGTTCGGCGTCCGAGTTCGGCCGCCGGGCCGCGGGCAGGACCCCCCAGGTGTACGTCTCGACGTCGAAGTGGTCACAGCCGGCGCTCCCCCCGCCGAGCAGCTCGCGCAGGGCGCTGCGCAGCACCGGGGTGGTGGCCCGCAACGGCGGCTCCGGGTCGGCGTGCAACGGCACGTGGTAGTGCACCCGCCAGGCCCCGGGCAGCTCGCCGGCGAGGGCCGCGTCGAGGTCGTCCGTGGCGTGCGCCGGGTGGGCCGGGTCGGCCGCACCGGCGCAGCCGCTGCCCCGGGTCTGGTGCAGGAAACGCGGCTCGACGTACCCGCCCAACTGCTCGGCCGCCGCGGCCGGATCGTCCGCCTGGAGCGCGGCCGAGACCTGCACCTTCACCACCGGCAGCCCCGCCTGACGCAGCCGCTCCAACGCCTGTGCCGGCTCCTCCCAGGCGCAGGCGAGGTGGGCCAGGTCCAGGCAGACCCCGAGCCGGTCGGTGTCCACCCGGGCGAGCTGGGTGGCGGCCTGCGCGGTGCTCTCCACCACGCACCCGGGTTCGGGCTCGAAACCGACCCGGACGGCCCGCCCGGTCTGCCAGGCGATCGCCGCCAGTCCGGCGGAGAGCTGTTCCAACGTACGATCGGCGGCCCCCGCCTGGGCCGGTGTCCACGGCGTGCGCCAGGCCAGCGGCAGGGTGGAGATCGAGCCTCGGGCGGCGTCGTCGGGAAGCAGGTCGACCAGCACCCGGGCCAGGTCGAGCGTGTACTCCAGCCGCTCCGGCGCGGTCCAGTCCGGGTGGTAGACACCGAGCTTCACCACCGGTGCCTGGAACGAGCGGTACGGGAAACCGTTGAGCGTCACCACCTCCAGCCCCCGCGCGTCGAGTTCCGTACGCAGCTTGCGTCGCAGCGTCGGGTCGGCGGCGAGAGCGGCGGCCACCGGCGCGGCCAGCCAGAGCCCCAGGCCGAGTACGTCGGTGTCGAGCTGGCGTCGGATCGGCTCGGCGAACGTGTCGAGCTGGGCGATCACCCCGGCCAGGTCCTCGGCCGGGTGCACGTTCGTGCAGTAGCTCAGGTGGACGGTCTGCCCGTCCTGATGGCGTAACCGCATCAGCTACCTCCGCGCAGGATCGAGTTCCCCTCGAAGGTCGGCGCCGGCCCGGCCACCGCCCCCTCCAGTTCGGCCAGGTCGAGCCGGCCGGACTGGCCGTAGAACTCGATCGGGTTGCGCCAGAGCACCTGGTCGACGTCGTCGTCGGTGAAACCGGCGGCGAGCATCGCGTCGCCGGTGACCCGGGTCAGCAGCGGGTCGGACCGGCCCCAGTCGGCGGCCGAGTTGACCAGCATCCGCTCGGTGCCGTACTTGCGCAGGATCTCCACCATCCGGGGCGGCGACATCTTGGTGTCCGGGTAGATGGAGAACCCGGCCCAGCAGCCGGAGTCGCGGACCGCCTCGACGGTGACCTCGTTCAGGTGGTCGATCAACACCCGTCCGGGTTCGATGCCGGACTCGGCGACCACGGCGATGCTCCGCTCGGTGCCCCGGGCCTTGTCCCGGTGCGGAGTGTGGACCAGCGCCGGCAGGTCGTACGCGACCGCCAGGGCGAGTTGGGCGGTGAACGCCTCGTCCTCCTCCGGGGTGGTCGAGTCGTACCCGATCTCGCCGACCGCGACCACGTTCTCCTTGTCCAGGTAACGCGGCAGCAGATCGAGCACCTCCCGGCAGCGCGGGTCGTTCGCCTCCTTCGGGTTGAGCGCGATGGTGGCGTAGTGGCGGATGCCGAACTGGCTGGCCCGGAACGGTTCCCAGCCGACGAGCGAGTCGAAGTAGTCGGCGAACGATCCCGCGCTGGTGCGCGGTTGCCCCAACCAGAACGCCGGCTCGACCAGGGCGCGCACCCCGGCGGCGGCCATCCGCTCGTAGTCGTCGGTGGTGCGTGAGGTCATGTGGATGTGCGGGTCGAAGATGCGCATGTCACGCCTCCTTCGTGTTCGGTACGGGCGACGAGGCGGCGGACGAGACCGGGGTGCCGGTCGTACGCAGCCGGGCCAGCAGGGCGGAGGCGTCGGCCGGGATGGTGCGGCCGGCGGCGCGGCGTTCCTCGTCCAGCCCGGCGAGCATGATCTCCAGTTCGTCGTCGGCCCGCTCATCGAGCTGATCCACCACGGTCAGCGGAATCTCCATGAAGACGCACTTGAGCACCGCCTGACGCCAGGTGGCGGCGTCGAGGTGTGCGGCGTAGGGGCCGAGCGCGGCGGCGACCAGCCGGGTGTCGTTGGTCCGGATCGCGTCGTGCAGCAGCGGCACGCCGTTCGCGCCGACCGGCAGCCACGGCAGGGCCCGCAGGACGGCCCGCTTCTCCGCCGCGTCGCCGTACCGGTAGAGGGTTTCCACCTGCCCGACCACCCGGTCGGCCGGCAGCATGGTCAGCAGCAGGGCGCGGGTGGCGTCGTCGGCGGTCCAGCCGGGCGCGTCCGGCAGGGGCGCCCGACCGCAGCGACGGCCGGCGACGGCGAAGAGCCGCCCGACCGTCTCCGGGTCGGTCGCGACGCCGCGCAGCGCCTGGTCGAGCCAGTCCGGGTCGGGTACGGCCGCCAGTGCGGCCCGTAGCTGGTCCGGTTCCATCACGCCTCCCCTTCTGCGCCGGCGGGGCGTGCCACGGTGGCGGCCACGCTGACCGGCTCGCTGGTGACGCCGGCGGATCCGCCGCCGCCCGAGCTGCCGCCGCCCGGCCCGACGCGCGGCCCGCCGCCCGGCCCGAAACGCGGCCCGACGCCGGTTGGTAGGCCGGTGCGACCGGTGGGTTCGACCGGCACCCCGGCCTGCCAGGCGGCGGTGTGCAGGAAGTCGACCGAACGGGCCGCGACGGCCGGTGCGGCGTGCGAGTCGCGCGGCAGTTCGACCGCGACCAGCCCGGTGTAACCGCTGTCGGCCAGGGCCCGCAGCACCGGCGGGAAATCGATCTCGCCGGTGCCGAACTCCAGGTGCTCGTGCACGCCCCGACGCATGTCGTCGATCTGCACGTTGACCAGGTGGGCGGCGACCTCGACGACACAGTCCGGCACCGGCTGCGGTTCCAGACACCGGCAGTGTCCGATGTCGAGCGTGATGCCGAAGCCGGGCGGTGCGCCGAGGGCGTGCCGCAGCCGCCACCAGGCCGCGATGTCCGGCACCAGCATGCCCGGTTCCGGTTCGAAACCGAGGGTCACCCCGGCCGTGTCGGCGGCGTCGACCACCTCGGCGCAGCCCGCGACGAGCCGGTCCCAGGCACTGGTCTCGTCCAGTTCGGCCGGGCGTACCCCGGCCCAGAACGACACCGCCTCGGCGCCCAGGTCCGCCCCGATCGCCGCGGCCCGGCGGAGGAACTCGATCCGCAGCGCCGGGTCGTCGTCGAGCAGCGTCGGGGCGTGCTTGCGCCACGGGTCGAGCAGGTAACGGGCCCCGGTCTCGATGACCAGGCCCAGGTCCAGTTCGGCGAGGCGGTTGCCGAGCGCGGCCACCCGTACCGCCAGGCCGGGTGCGAACGGGTCGAGGTGGTCGTGGTCGAGGGTGAGCGCCACTCCCTGGTAACCCAGATCGGCGATGACCCGCAGGGCGTCGTCGAGCCGGTGGTTGGCGAAGCCGTTGGTGCCGTAGCCGAAGCGCAGGCCGGTGCTCATGTCGGGGACAGCTTCCGGGCCAGGCGCCGCCCGAGTGGTGCCGCTGCGGCGACCGCGAGACCGAGCAGGCCGGCACCGGTTCGGGCGACCAGTGCGCCCTGCAACGCCGGCAGGCCGGTGATGCCGGCCCCAACCGCGGCCCGGACCTGGGGCGCGGCCGGGTCGGTGGCGACCCGCACCTGGGCGGTGCCGTACTGGCCGACGTACCAGGCGGTGAGGGCGGCGGGAACCCAGGCCCGCCAACCGCTGCGGCGGGGACCGGCGACCGCGGCGGCGGCCACCGCGGCGGTGCCGGCCAGGGTCACCCGGGGCAGGGTACGGTCGGCGCCGCTGACCTCGCGGCGGGACAGTTCGGTCACGGTGTACGTGTGCGCGGCCACGGTCACCGCAGCCGGCACCGCCCGCAGAGGTCGGCCACCGCTCGCGCCGAGCAGCACGTCGAGCCCCCGGCAGGCGGCCATCACGGCGGGACCGGCGGCGGTGTTCTTGGCCGCCACGTCGTACGCCCAGATCGCACCGGCCAGCGGCACCGCCACGGCGAGCGCCCGGCGACCACCGGCGAGGCCGGCGACGGCCAGGCCGGCAGCGGTCAGCCCGGCGGAGACACCGAGCGCGGTGCCCGGGGTGATCCGGCCGCTCGGAATCGGCCGCTCCGGCCGCTCGACCGCGTCGAGCCGGCGGTCGGCCCAGTCGTTGGCCGCCATTCCGGCCCAGTAGAGAAGGACCGAGGCACCGGCGAGCGCCGACACCTTCCGGTCCAGCACCCCGGCGGCGGCGGCACCGGCCACCACGTCACCGGGGACGGAGAGCGCGGCCGGGGCCCGGACCAGCTCCGCGAGGTCAGCCAGGGTGGGCATGTCGGCGCACCTCAGCCCTGTTCCACGGGGGGCGGGACCGCCGCCCCGGACGCGTCGGCGTCGAGTTGGCGGACGAAGGCGCAGAGGGTCGCCCACTGTTCCGGTAGCGAGTGCGGTCCGGCGCCGAGCGGGTCCTTGAAGAAGAAGGCCAGCTCACCGAGGGGGCCGCTGCGCCCGGTGCGGTGCGCGGTCGCGGTCAGCCGGGCCAGGTCCAGCACCAGCGGCGCGGCCAACGCCGAGTCGCAGCCGTGCCAGGTGAACTCCATCCGCATCGCGGTGCCGAGGAAACCCGAGAAGGTGATCAAGTCCCAGGCGGTCTTGAAGTCGCCGATGTCGTCGACGTACTCGATCCGGGTGTTGCCCTCCGGCACGTACCCGAGGGTCTCGCCGAGCACCCGCTGCTTGCTGGCCGCCTTGGCCGCGTTGGCGGCGGGTTCGGCCAGGTTGGCGCCGTCGCCGCCACCGAGCAGGTTCACCCCGGACCAGGTACGCACCTTCAGGTTGCGCAGCGCGAACATCGGTGCGAGCACCGACTTGACCAGGGTCTCCCCGGTCTTGCCGTCGTGCCCGGTGTACGGCACCCGCTCCCGCTGTGCGAGTTCCGCCAGTGCGGGAAGTCGGGCACCGGTCGACGGGGTGAAGTCCACAAAGGAGCAGCCAGCGGTGAACGCCGCGTACGCGTACGCGGAACTCGGCGGCAGCACCGTCGCCCCGGTCGCCAGCTCCTGTTCGAGTGCGGCCAGGTCGGTGTGGCCGGGGTGCGGCGCCGGGGCCGGTTCGGTGGCGGAGACGTTCACCACCACCACCCGGTCGAGCCGGTGCCGGTCACGGAAGCTGGTGAGGTCGGCGACGAGGGCGGCGATGACGTCGGCCTGCCGCGCGGCGGCGGGTACCGGACGGATCTCGTCCTCGACCGAGGCCAGTTCGTCCGGGAGGGCGGTCACCAACCGGGCCGGCAGGACGCCGGCGGTGGCGAGCGCCTCCGCTTTCTTGACAATGGGGGTGGGTGCGATGTCGTGACCGCCGAAGACCAGGTCGGCGTAGCCGGGCAGGGCCGGGCTACGCAACGCGGGTAGTTCGGTGACGCAGCCGGTCGGCTCGACGAGCCCGGCTCGTAGGGCGAGAGCCCCGACCACGCTGGTGACGGCGACTGAGCCGCGTGCGCCCACCAGCCAGATTCCCGTACGCATGTTGTGCTCCTTCCTCGCGCGGGGAACTGCGCGGCGACACCCGTCGGGGGTTGACAGATGTGCCGGTATCAATACTGGCGTGCTGGAAAGTCAACGGCGTGGTGGAAGAGCACCCCGCCCGCCCGACCTGCGCGGATGGCGTTCCACGAACAGCGCCGGAGTCGGCGGCAACGGCGTTGTTCGCAAAACCCGGCAGGTACGGGCGGACGGGGCTGGCAGGCAAGGTCGGTCGGCGTCGCGACCTTGCCTCCCCCGCGTCGTGCCGGCTGGTACGGCGGCGGTACCGCAGCGCCGCGCCAGCCGGAGTCCTTCCCTGATGTAGTTGTCGTCGGATGCGGTCCGGGACGGGGGCCCCGGGCCGTACCCCGGGCTACGGCGTAGCCCACGGGAATGTCGTCCGGTTCGTCTGCGGACCCCGGGGGTCGGGGCCGGTGGAGAGGGATGGCGGTCGGAGGGGTCGGGACCGGTGTGGGTGGCAGCCCCGAGGGGGTCGGGACCGGTGTGGCTGTTGGCGCCCGGTACGGCCGGGGAATCCCGGTCCGGCCGTACCGGACGACCGCGTTACCTCCGTACGCCCTTCGCGGTCCGGCTGGACTCGCGGTGCGTACGCCCTCCGGGTCGACCCTGCTCCGGTCGCGGGGCGCAACCGCGACCGGACCCTCGCTGGTCGATCCGGAAAGCCGCTCGGGTGGGGGTGTTGGCACGCACCCCCACGGTTCGGATGGTGGAAACCGTGGGACGGACCTACCGGTGCGCCGGGCGGCGCGGCCGGTCGGTGCCGCGGTGTTGCCGGGTCAGGCGGCGACCGTGACGAGCGTGGGCTCGACCTCGGTCCACGACGATCCCAGCTCCGCCGAGCGCACCACCGCGTCCAGCACGAGCTGGACCTGGAGGGCGTCGGCGAACGACGGGGTGGGGTCGGTCCCGGTGGCGATCGCCTCCAGGAAGTCACGCATCTCGTGGGTGAACGAGTGTTCGTAGCCGATGATGTGTCCCGGCGGCCACCACGCGGACATGTACGGGTGGTCGCCTTCGGTGACCAGGATGCGGTTGAAGCCCTGTCCGGCCGCAGGGCCGGTGGCCTCGTAGAACTCCAGCTCGTTGAGGCGTTCGAGGTCGAACACCACCGAGCCGAGCGATCCGTTGATCTCGACCCGCAGCGCGTTCTTGCGCCCGGTCGCGAAGCGGCTCGCCTCGTACGTGGCGATGGCGCCGCCGTCGAGCCGCGCCACGAAGACGGCGGCGTCGTCGACGGTGACCTCACCGGTGGCGACTGCTTCGACCGAGCCGTTGCCGGTGGAGGCGGCGAGCCCGCTGGACTCCGCCGACAACGGGCGCTCCTTGATGAACGTCTCGGTGATGGCGCTGACCCCGGTGATCCGTTGTCCGGTCACGTACTGGGTCAGATCGATGATGTGCGCACCGATGTCGCCGAGCGCACCGGAACCCGCCCTGTCCCGCTGCAACCGCCAGACCAGCGGGAACTGCGGGTCGACGATCCAGTCCTGGAGGTAGACCGCACGCACGTGCCGGATCACGCCGAGCCGGCCGGATTCGACCAGCTTGCGCATGAGGGTGACCGCGGGGACCCGGCGGTAGTTGAACCCGCACATGGACCGCACTCCGACCGCCTGTGCCTTGGCCGCCGCGGCGACCATGGCCCGAGCCTCCTCGACGGAGTTGGCCAGCGGCTTTTCGCACAGCACGTGCTTGCCCGCCGCCAACGCCGCGATGGTGATCTCGGCGTGGCTGTCGCCCGGGGTGCAGACGTCGACCACGTCGATGTCGTCCCGGTTGATCAGGTCACGCCAGTCGGTGGTGTGCCCGTCCCAGCCGAGCCGGTTGGCGGCCGTGGCCACCTTCGACTCGTCCCGGCCGCAGATCAGGGCCATCCGGGCTCGTGTCGGCAGGTCGAACACGCGGTTCACGGTGCGCCACGCCTGTGAGTGCGCGGCTCCCATGAACGCGTAGCCGACCATGCCGACCCGCAGCTCGCTTTCTACAGTGGACAAGGTGGGCCTCCCCTTAGATCAGAACCCGAGCTTGGTGTAGGTGCTCGCGTTCTCCTTGGTGATGGTCTCCGAAGTGAGAGTGATCTCCTTCGGGACCTGCAGCTCGACCAGGTCGGACATGCCCTTGCCCTGACCGATCAGGCGAGCCAGCGTGATCGCCGAGGATGCCATCGAGGGGCTGTAGGTGACGGTCGCCTTCAGCACGCTGTTGTCGGCCCCGATCGCGTCGATCGCGGCCTTGGACCCGGCCCCGCCGACCATGATGAACTCGCTGCGGTTGGCCTGGGTGATCGCGGCCAGCACACCGATGCCCTGGTCGTCGTCGTGGTTCCAGATCGCGTCGATCTTCGGCAGCGCCTGGAGCAACTGCGAGGCGGCCACCCGACCGGTGTCGGCGGTGAACTCCGCCGGGATCCGCCGCGCCACGCTGAAGCCGAAGGTGGCGAGTTCGGCCTTGAAGCCGGCCGAGCGCTCCTGGGTCAGCTCCAGCGAGTCGATCCCCGGGATCTCACCGATGATCGGGTTGGCGATGTTCTTGGCCTTCATCTGCTCGCCGATGTACTTGCCGGCGGAGACGCCCATGCCGTAGTTGTCGCCCTTGATCTGGAGCCGGTAGGCGAGCGCGTCCGGGAACGCGCGGTCCAGGTTGACCACCGGGATGCCGGCCTTCATGGCCTCCAGGCCGAACGCGTTGAGCTCCTTGCCGTCGTGCGGGAGCAGGACGATGACGTCCGGCTTCTGCGCGATCAGCGTACGGAGCGCGGCGAGCTGGGCGGGTGCGTCGGCGCCGGCCTCGACCGTCTTGAAGGTGACGTCCGAGTAGAGCCCGGCCTGCGCCTTGGCGTTGGTGGTGATGGCGGCCAGCCAGCCGTGGTCGGCGGCCGGGGCGGAGAAGCCGATGGTGACCGGCTTGCCCGGTGCGGCGGCGGACGCGTCGGCGACCTTGGTCTGGCCCTCCGGCGCGGAAGCTTCGTTACTGGTGCAGGCGGTGAGCAGGGCACCGGCGCCGAGCGCGGCCCCGCCGAACATCAGCCGGCGGCGCGACAGGTCGCGCGCTTGCTGGGTCATAACGACCTCCTGTTTTCTTTGAAGGGTGGGGTGTGCGGATATGTTGGGTCCGGCGAGCGCCTGACTGCGACGTCACCTGGAGGGTTGCGGTGCCTCAGGTCGTGGTGACCTTGTTCCGCGCGAAGAACTGGGTGACCGACTTGAACCGGAACTGCTGGATCAGTACGGCGGCGACGATGATGCCGCCCTTGACCATGTTCTGGATCTCGACCGGAAGGCCGTTGATCGCGAACAGGTTGGTGATCGTGGCGAAGATGATGACGCCGAGCACGGAGCCGACGATGGTGCCCCGGCCGCCGCTGAGCAGCGTCCCGCCGATGATCGCGGCGGCGATCGCGTCGAGTTCGTAGAGGTTGCCCATGGCCGCCTGGGCGGAGTTCGCCTGGGCGGTCAGCATGATCGCGGCGATCCCGCAGCAGAGCCCGGAGAGCGCGTAGAGCAGCAGGCTGTGCCACTTGACGTTGATGCCGGCGAGCCGGGCCGCCTCGGGGTTGCCGCCGACGGCGACCGTACGGCGACCGAAGGTGGTGCGGTTGAGCAGCACCCAGCCGACGATCACCACCCCGGCGAAGATGTAGACCAGGATCGGGATACCGAGGAACTTGTTCGCGGCGATCCCGTTGATGAAGGTGTTGGCCGAGACCTGGGTCTGCTTGTTGGAGATCTGGGCGGCGAGGCCCCGGGCGGCGACCAGCATGGCCAGGGTGGCGATGAACGGCACCAACCGGCCGTACGAGATCAACACCCCGTTCACCAGGCCGACGATCGTACCGACGATGATCGCGGTGAAGATCATGCCGACGGCGCCGTAGCTCTGGGTGGCGACGGTGGTGGCCCAGACCCCGGCCAGCGCCACGATCGCGCCCGCCGACAGGTCGATGCCGCCACCGATGATCACGAAGGTCATGCCGACGGTGACCACACCCACCACGGAGGCGAGTTGGAGGATCGACAGGACGTTGCTCCACACCCAGGAGGAGTCGCCGTAGAGGTCGGGCTGGGTGACCGCGCCGATGATGATCAGCAGCGCCAGTACGCCCAGCAGACCGAGGTTGCGGGTGATGGACTCGCCCAGGTCGCCACGCCATCTGCCGCCCTTGGCCGGGGGCGTGGCGCCGCCGTGCTGCGGGGTCTCGGCCACCGCGGTCGCGGTCGCGTCACTCATGCTGGCGCACCTTCCATCAGCGACCCCGACATGACGAGGTCGAGCACCGTGTCTTCGTCAAGTTCGCCAGCCGGCGCCTCGCGCACCACCCGTCCTTCCCGCATGACCAGCACGCGGTCGGCCAGGCCGAGCACCTCGGGCACCTCGCTGGAGACCAGCAGCACGCCGACACCACGGGCGGCAAGGCTGCGGATCACCTGGTAGAGCTCGGCGCGGGCGCCGACGTCGACGCCCCGGGTCGGCTCGTCGAGCAGCAGCAGCCGGGTGTCGCCGAGCAGCCAGCGACCGACCACCACCTTCTGCTGGTTGCCGCCGGAAAGGGTGCGTACGGCCCGTCGTACGTCGCGCGGACGCAGCTCCAGCGCCTCGGCGATGCCCTCCGCCTCGGCCAGTTCCTTGCCGGCGTCGGTGAAGCCGAGCCGGGCGTAGCGGCTGAACGTGGCCAGGGTGACGTTGCGGTAGATCGGTTCGCCGAGCAGCAGCGCCTGGCTCTTGCGCTCCTCCGGTGCCATTCCCATGCCGGCCCGTACGGCCGCGCCGACGCTGCCCGGACGCAGGGCGCGCCCGTTCATGGTGACCGTCCCGGTCTGGGGCCGCCGCGCGCCGTAGATGCATTCGAGCAGTTCGGAGCGGCCGGAGCCGACCAGTCCGGCGATGCCCACGATCTCGCCCGGTCGGACGCTGAGCGAGATGTCGACGAACTCGCCCTCCCGGCCCAGCCCCTCGACGCGGAGCAGTTCGGTGGTCTCGGCTTCGGTTTCGGCGGGCCGCTCGGGGAAGACGTACTCGATGTTCCGGCCGGTCATCCGGCTGACCAGGTCCTTGGTGGGGGTGGTCTGGGCGGGCAGGTTCGCCGCGGTGGTCCGGCCGTCCTTGAGGACGGTGACCCGGTCACCGATCTCGCGGATCTCGTCCATCCGGTGCGAGATGTAGATGACCGCGATGCCCTGCGCGGTCAGTTCCCGGATGATCCGGAACAGGTTGCCGACCTCGTCGTGGGCGAGCACCGCACTCGGCTCGTCCATGATGATCAGCCGGGCGTCGTGGGAGAGCGCGCGGGCCATGCTGACGATCTGCTTGCCGGCGGCCGGCAGCGACCGGACCATCCGGCTCGACGGGATCTCGCCGTGGCCGAGCCGACCGAGGATGCCGTTCGCCTGGCGTTCCATCCTGCCCCGACGGACGAAGCCGAGCCGGCGGGGCTCGTGGCCGAGGAAGGCGTTCTCGGCCACCGACAGGTCCTCGACCAGGTCGAGTTCCTGGTAGATGGTGGCGATGCCGGCCTTCATCGCGGCCTGCGGGTTGGCGAAACTGACCGGCTCTCCCAGCCACTCGACCTGGCCCGAGTCGGGCTGGTGCGCACCGGAGAGAACCTTGATCAGAGTGGACTTGCCGGCGCCGTTCTGCCCGAGCAGGCAGTGCACCTCGCCGGCGCGGACTTCGAGCTGCACCCCGTCGAGGGCACGTACGCCGGGGAAGGTCTTCACCACGTCGGTGAGGCGCAGGACGATCTCGGCCTGCTTGCCCGCGCTATCTGGTTGTTCGGTAATGGCTTGCTCGCTCACAATGCCTCCCCGAAGGCGACGTCGCTGGCGAGTACCGCGGCGCCGGTGACCCCCGCGCGGGGGCCGAGTTCGGAAAGCACCACCGGCAGATTGCCGGTGGCCAGCGGCAGCGACCGCCGGTAGACCACGCTGCGTATTTCCGCGAGCAGGATGTGACCCAACTGGGCCAGCCCCCCTCCGATGACAATCATCGATGGATTGGCGAAGCTGACCAGGCCGGCGAGAACTCCGCCCACCCGCCGCCCGCCGTCACGAATGAGTCGGATGCAGGTCACGTCACCCTCGACAGCGCCCTCGGCGACATCCAGGGCGGTGACCGCACCGCTCGCCGCGAGCCGCTCGGCCAGCACCGGTGATGCGCCACTGCGAGCCGCGACCGTGGCGTCCTTGGCCATGGCGGCACCGCTGAACAGCGCCTCCAGACAGCCGACGTTGCCACATGAACACATGGGTCCGTGGGAGTCGACCTGGATGTGGCCGATGTCGCCGGCACAGCCGTCGGTGCCCCGGTAGACCTCACCGGCCAGGTAGATCCCGCACCCGATACCGGTGCCGATTTTGACAAAGAGGAAGTCGTCCACGGAGTGCGCGACGCCGCCGTGCCGCTCCCCGATCGCCATTATGTTGACGTCGTTGTCCACCACCGCCGGGCACTTGTGCTCACGGGTGAGCAGTTCGCGCACCGGGAAGCGGTCCCAACCCGGCATGATCGGCGGCGACACCGGAACCCCGTCCCGGAAGCTCACCGGGCCGGGTACGCCGATGCCGACGGCGTCGAGCCGCTCGTACGCGCCTTCGACCTTGGCCTTCTGCAGCAGCTCGTTGACCCGTTGCAGGATGACCTTCGGGCCGGACCGGATGTCACTGGCCTCGGCGTACGCGATGACGGGTTCGAGCCGCCCGTTGACGACCTCGACGTCGATCGAACTGGCGCCCAGGTCCACCGCGGCGAACCGCAGCCCGGGGTTGAGTTCGACCAGTGTGGAGCGTCGGCCACCGCGCGAGGCGGCGAGTCCCGCCTCGGCGACGTAGCCGGCGTTCACCAACCGATCCAGCTCGGCGAGCAGACGCGGGCGGGGCATTTCCAACCGGTCGGCGAGTTCGGCGCGGGAGACGGCTCCCTGATCTCGGAGCAGTCGCAGCAACCGGAGGTGGAGTGGTTCCGCCGTACGCACGTGGACTCACCTCCCGGTCGGGTCTGTTCACATCGACGCAACGCCGAGGTGTTGTGCCCGACACAGTAGGAGCCTTCCCGCGCGGCTGTCTAGAGCTTCAGGAGATCTGGAACTAACTTTTGTCTTCCTGAGCAAAAGCAGCGTGCCGATCAAGAAAACTCAATCGTTCGGTGGACGCGGCGCCCTGCGCAGTGTGCGATCGTCCCGGAGCTCCAGGTACGGCTCTCGATCCGGTGGGTAGCCGGCCGCGATCGCCCGTCCCCGCTCAAGTTCGGCGTTCAACTCCGCTCCAATGAGGATCGCCACGTTGGTCAGCCAGAGCCAGACCAGGAAGATGATCACGGCGGCGAGGGTGCCGTACGTCTTGTTGTACGAGCCGAAGTTGACCACGTACAGGGCGAGCCCACCGGAGGCGAGCAGCCAGACCGCCACAGCCAGCACCCCGCCCGGGGTGATCCAACGGAAGCCGCCCTGCCGGGCATTGGGCGAGGCCCAGTAGAGGATCGCGAACATCAGGCTGACCAGCAGCAGCAACACCGGCCACTTGGCGATGTCCCAGACCGTCACCGCGACCGAACCGATCCCCAGTACGTCACCGGCCGCCTCGGCCAGCCGTCCGGTGAAGACCACGATCAGGGCGCTGGCCAGCAGCATCACCCCGATGACGGCGGTCACCGCGAGCCGGATCGGCAGTGTCTTCCAGATCGGCCGTCCCTCGGGCACGTCGTAGATCGCGTTCGAGGCGCGCATGAACGCGCCGATGTAACCGGAGGCGGACCAGAACGCGGCGAGCAGACCCAGGATCGCGGCGAGGCTGGCCGTACCGGAGTTCTCGCGTACCTGGGTGATCGCGGTGTCGAGGATCTGCTGGATGTCCTCCTGGGTCACCACGTCCCGGATGGTTCCCTGGACGTCGTCGGTGGTCCGCTTGCCGAGCAGCCCGAGCAGCGACACCAGCACCAGCAGGCCGGGGAAGATCGAGAGCACGCTGTAGTAGGTCAGCGCCGCCGCCAGGTCGGTCAGGTTGTCCTTCTGGAACTCGGAGACGGTCCGGCGCAGCGCCGCCCACCAGGAGGTGCCGGACAACCGGGCCGGGCTCGTCGGCCCCTCGTCCGGCGCCGGCGGCCCGTCGACGCCCTCACCCTCCGGTCCACGCTCACGTTCGGCTCCACGTTCGCGCTCACGTGCGGGCTCGTGGGAGGGGCCGGAAGTGCCGGAGGGCTGGTCCGAGGCCATCGCGGGCTCTCCTGTCTGCGTGACGTGGTCACCACGTGGTGCCCAACCGGCAGCCGGGATAATCCAGCGGTCAGGTCACTTGTACAACATCCGGCCCATCCGACGGGACGCGACGAACAGACCGAGTCCGGTGGCGGCGAGCAGGTAACCGATGTCGACCAGCCGGATCCAACCGCCGGTGCCGGTGCTGATGCCCCGGATCAGGTCGACCGCCCGGTAGAGCGGCGTCACCTCCACCAGCCAACGCAACACCGACGGGTAACGCTCCGCCGGCACGAAGGTGCCGGAGAAGAGGAAGAGAGCGAACTGCGCCGAGCCCATCAGGTCGAAGTCCTGCCAGCTACGCATGAAAGTGGAAAGTGCCATGCCGAGTGCGCCGAACGCGAAGCCGACCAGCACCGCGGCCGGGAAGGCGGCGAGCGCCCGGAGCGGGGTGGTCAGCTCCATCGCGACCATGATGGCGAGGAAGGCGGCCGAGTAGAGGGTGCCGCGCATCATCGCCCAGCCGAGCTCGCCGAGGGCGATCTCGAACGGCCGTACGGGGGTCGCGAGGATCCCGTCGTACAGCTTCATGTACTTCATCTTCCCGAAGAAGTTGAAGGTCGTTTCCGAGAGCGCACCGCTCATCGCCGACGAGGCGAGCATCGCCGGGGCGACGAAGGCCGCGTACGTCACCACCTCTCCCCCGGGCAGGGTGAGGTCGCCGATCAGGGCGCCCACCCCGACCCCGATCGAGAGCAGGTAGAGCAGGGGCTCGAAGAAGCCGGAGACCAGCACCACCCAGTAGGCGGACTTGAGCGCGGCGACGTTCCGTTCGGCCACCGAGACCGAGCGGCGTGCGCCCTCGAAACTGACCAACCGGGGCAGGACGAGGCTGACCACGGGTTCCCCTTTCTAGAGCACGAGCCGGCGGCGGAAGGCGGCGCGGGCGAGCAGCCAGCCGCCGACCGTCCAGGCACCCAGGTAGAGCAGGTGACCGGGGACCGACCACTGCGGCGCGACACCGAGCGTGGCCGCCCGGCAGAGGTCGACCCCGTGCCAGAGCGGGGAGACGTACGCCGCCCAGCGCAGCCCCATCGGGAGCGACTCGACCGGGAAGAAGACCCCGGCGAAGAGCGTCATCGGGATGACCGCGAAGCGGAACAGGATCGCCAGGTAGCTGTCGGTGCGTACCGAGGCGGAGTAGGCGAAGACCGGGGTTGCCACGGCCAGTCCGATCAGCACCACCAGCGGCAGGATGGCCAGCGCCCACACCGAGTGCAGGGCACCGAAGAGCGCCGCGACCAGGAGGAACGCGGCGCTGCTGCTGAGCACCCGGACGGCGACGAAGGCCAGGTGGCCACCGAGGATGTCGACCACCCGCAGCGGCGCGGCGGCCTGCGCGAGGTAGGTCCGGGTCCAGTTGAAGTTGCCGAGCACCGGCCAGGTCGATTCGCCGACCGCGACCTGGAGTGCGGTGGAGGCGATCAGGCCGGGCACGAGGAAGTCGAGGTAGTCGACCCCGCCGACGCCCTGGGTGACGTACGCGCCGACGCCGAGCCCGAAGCCGACCATGGTCAGCAGCGGCAGCACGAACGACGACACCGCGCTGGACCGCCAGGTCCGCCGGTAGTCGACCAGGTGATATTCGAGTACGGACAGGGTCGGCGCCAGCCCGCGCGGCGCGTGCCCGGGGGTGCGGGTCGGAATCGATCCGTCGACGGCCACCATCAGCGCACCCGGTTCCGGTCGGCCGTCACGTCACACCGCTTCACGTCAGCCCTCCGTACAGCTCCGCGGCACGACCTCTGGTGTCGTGCCGCGGGTACTGTACGGCGACCCGGCGACGTTTTCGCCAGATTATTCCGCTGGCGAAGCCTCCGGCACGCCGGTGTAGAAGCCGGTCGTACGCTCGGCGGCGGCCTGCGCCTGCTCCGGGTCGGTGCCCGCCTCGACGCTCGCGTCCCGCCAGCGCTCACTGCTGAGGGTGATGAACCTCCGGCCCTCGGGCGAACTGGACCACGCCTCGACCTCGGCCCGGTCGACCGGCTCGCCACCGCTGGCGAGGTGCATGCCGAGACCCAGCAGTCCGAGGTCCCAGCCGACACCGGTCGCGCCGGGCCCGAACTGGTCCCAGAACTCCTCGCTGACGTGGGCGACGTGCTCCAGTTCGAACCGGGTGCCGCCGGTCGGCTCGCTGTCGAGGCGGACCTCGATCCAGCTCACCTGGTCCCCGTACTCCCAGGTCGCGGCGTAGCTCTTGGGCGGGTCGCAGCGTTCGACCGTGCCGCCGGCGTTGCCTTCGAGCTGGTACCGGCCACCGATCCGCAGGTCGCCGGAGACCGGCAGGAACCACCGGGCGATCCGGTCGGCGTTGGTGACGGCTTCCCACAGGTCGTCGAGCGTGGTGTCGTAGACCCGGCTGATGGTCTGCACCCGGGCCTCACCCGCCTCAAGTACGCGGGAGCCCATCTGCCGGCGTACGGCATTGATCTCGTGGTTGGCGTCGATCATCAATTTCTCCTCGGGTGTGTCTACTCGTCCTGGCCGCGCAGGCGGCGTTCGCGCTTGCCCCGGGCCACCTCGGTCGCGAGCGCGTCGAGGTGCGGGGTCCAGAACCGCCGGAAGCGGGCGAGCCATACGTCCACGTCCCGCAGTGGCTCGGAGTTGACCGCGTAGAGGCGGCGGACGCCCTGCGGGCGTACGGTCGCGAAGCCGTTCTCGCGGAGCACCTTGAGGTGCTGCGACACGGCCGGCTGGCTGATCCCGAACTCGCGTTGGATCACCGTGGTGATCGCACCGGAGGTCAGCTCCCCGTCGGCGAGCAGTTCGAGGATCCGCCGCCGCACCGGGTCGCCGAGTACGTCGAACGCGTGCACGAGCAGCAAGCTATCAGCACACGCTTATATAAGTCAACGCTTGCCTTCGCCCCCGTCGAGCGTCAGCGGGTCCTCTCCGGGCGGCGCGGATATCCGACCCTCCCGGACCGCTCGTCGAATCAGGTAGATGTCGACGGCCACGGCTCCGAACAGCGCAACATTGCTGACCGCCGAAATGCCCATCGGATGGAGCAGCAGCAGCACCGGGCTCAGCAGCCCGAGAATCGCCAGACCGACCAACCCCGGCCACGGCAGACGGTGGAACACCGCCACGTGGTACAGGATTCGGGCGATCAGGAAAAGCGCGGCTCCACCGACGATGAGCATCACCCACGCGCTCTGGGGCTCACTGAGCGGCTCGGTGACGAGCACCTCGTTGCCGACCGCGGTGAGCAGGGTTCCCGCGATCACCATCGCGTGGCACAGCGCGACGGAAACCGCCAACCTCGGGCGGTTCTGATCGAGAATGCCGCCGATCCGGAGATCACCGGGAATCAGATAACCGCGCCAGAGCAGCACCACGTTGAGGAACGCCAGCCCGAAGGCGAGCGTACGCAGCGGAGTGATGCCCGCAGCGGCGTAGGCGAGACCGCTGACCAGGATCACCTCACCCAGGGCGATGATGAACACCTGCTGGTACCGCTCCGAGAGATGCTCGCCGACATTGCGGAGGTTCTCGTCCGGCACCCGGCCGAGCCCCGGCGTCGGCCAGCCGAGCCAGGCGATTCCGTAGTCGATGGCCAGTGCGACCAGCCACAGCACCACCCGCTCGGTCTCCGGCCGGAAAGCACCGACCATCCAGGGCACCCCGGAGATCACAAACCAGATCAGGACCAGCAACGACCGGCGTTGCAGCGGATGCCCGCGCAACAGCGAAAACAACAACACACCCCGACCGAGGTGTACGAGGACGTACGCTCCGGCAAAGATGAATCCGTGCGCCCCGAACGCGCCCGGTACCGCAGCCACCATCACCAGGCCGACGAACATGATGCAGAGAACGAGTCCCTGGATGATCGGCTCGTTGGGGTTGTACCAGTCGGTCGCCCAGGCGGTCGCGATCCAGATCCAGTAGGCGCCCGCGAACAGGATCAACGTCTCAAGGGTGTTGCCCCAGGTCAGATCGTCGAAGAGCCGCCTTGACAGCAGGGTCAGCCCGAGAATGAAGGCCAGGTCGAAGAAGAGTTCGAGGGCTGACGCCTGGCGCGGGTGCTCGCGCTTACGCAGCAGCCTCGCCGCCCGGTCACTCGCCACGAATTCGTCCGCCTCACCCGGTCCGTCGCACTATTCGTATCACGGGGTCGGGATCCGGCAGGGCGATACGACGGGAACGGAAGTGATCCGATGAGGCACGCCGACGACGCGGCGAACGGGACAGGCTATTGAATGATCACCTTGTCGACGTCGACCCCAGGCTCGGCATCGCTGTAGAGCATGATCTCGACCGCCCCCGCGGGCAGGGCGATCTGGAATGTCATCAGGGCGGGCGTCTCCCAGCCACTACCGCTTACCTGCCGAGCCTGGGGAGGGCCTCCGTTCACACTGACCTTCAGCGTCCTGGGAGGACCATCGCTCTCATAAACGACACCCATGGTTCTCACACCAGCGGCGGGCACCTGGGCGTGCATGACGAGGTAATTGCCCAGGCCGACGTAACGGACCCGATAACCACCGTCACACGTACCGCACTTCACCACCTGGGAACCAACAAGCTCGTTGCGTGAATCCTCCGCCTGGATGACGATTTGAGGAAATGGCTGAGGCGTAGGCGACGCCTGGACCGCGTCCGCCGCGACACCCGGGCGTGGGGTGGCGGCACCGGGTTCAGGCGTCGGCCGGACGGGCTCCGGCGAATTCGTCGCGCGCGATCGGGTCGGGGACGGGGTCAGGGTCGCGGTCGGGGTGGCGGAAACGGTACCGGAGGGAACCGAAGACCCCTCCTCGGCAATCGGCTCCATCAGCGGCGCCAGGCCCGTCAGGCCCGGCACAGCCAGTGGGCTCTCGTGCGACACCTGCCTCGACGGAAGGGAAGCCGCCCACAGAACCAGCCCTGTCGCGGCGACCACCCCGAGCACGGTCAGCACCATCATGAAATAGCCGAACCCGCTGAGACCTTCGCCGTCGCGCACCTTGTGAACTCCGCGGTAGGTCTTTTCGGCAGCCGCCCGCCGGATGGACTTTCCATAAAATCCACCCCGGCCAACCTTCGCCGCTCCGGGACGCAACGACCGCTCCGCATCCTCTAGATGCACTGCCCCTCCATCGCCAACAGACAACCCTGACCCGTGCGCCACCACCATGACGGGCGGCATGGGTGTCGGGTTCACGGCGATGCCCGAAATCCCTCCTCGACCTCAGTCGGGACGGCCAAAATGTCACGAGGGAGCGAAATGCGAGCAGGGCTTCCCTAAAGCCCCCAAACGCCCGATCATCAACCTCTCCCATACCCTCCGGGCCGCGACACCACAGAGTGGTTGATACGGCCCGACAGGAGCCCCACCAGGGCGCATGCTCAGTCGGCCCAATCCGCCCAAGGGCTCTCCGGGGCCAGGGTCGCGATCACGGCCCGCAACTCTGGCGGCTCCAGTCGATCCGAAAGTGAAGCCAATTCGGAAACGGCGATCCAGGCGTACGTATCAAGGTTCTGCTGTTCGTCGGGGAGCAGACCGGCCCGGGTCAATGCGGGTCGGTCCATGGCATAGCGGGCCACGAAGAACGGTTCCGGCCCGACGAACCGCTTGCCGTTCCAGCGGACGTCCCGCTCGACCGCCAACGACTGGTCGACGATGGCGGCCGGGTCAAGGCCGGTCTCCTCGACCAACTCTCGCCGGGCGGCCTCGATCGGCGTCTCCCCCGGATCGATACCGCCGCCGGGCGGTTCCCAGAGCAGTGCCCCGTCAAACGGGTCCCGCCAGTGCAGCAGCAACACCCGGTCGGACGCGTCGAGGCAGATCACCCGTACGGCTGGCCGGTAGGTCGTCTCCACGGTCCCCACGGTAGTTCACAGCGGAGGCCCACCCCACCCTCGTACGCACGTCCACGAGCGCCGAACATATGCACGATGTTCATTGCACGGCACTCGCAACGGCGGCGATCAACGCGTCACGACTCCGACCGCAACAAAGGAATGATTGCGCGTACTAACGCTCGCGAACAATATTCACACAGCAGTTTCTGTCCTTGATTACACATCAGAACAACTGGCTGCCGACACCTAATGGCATTTAGCCTGGAGGAGTAGATGGAAATGGACGAAGGAGAACATGTTTCGACTCCAGGTCCATGATTCGCGCCATTTACTCCATCCCCGCAGGCTGCCGCAGCCTGCCGAAACAAGGAGCAGCATCATGTCCGAATCCGCAGCCGTCGGGCGCCAATCCGACGAACAGCCCCCACTCACCGAAGCCGAGGTGGCCGAAGTGGGCACAGAACTCGTGCCGGCCACCGCTTTCGGCCTGCCACCCACCGCCCAGACCTTCTTCGCAGTGGTCAACGCCAATGGCACCCTCGCCCGAGGATTTGGCGTCATTTCGTCGACCCGACTGGGAACGGGCCAATACCAGGTCGCGTTCTCCCACGACGTCAGGGGTTCCGCCTACGTCGCGACGCTCGGGCTGTCCACCACGTCGGGAACGTCACCCAGCGGCGAGATCGCTGTGGTCGGTCGCTTTGGCCTGATCAACGGGGTCTTCGTACAGACCTTCGCGTCGACCGGCACTGCCTCTGACCGCGGCTTCCATATCGCCATTCATTCCTGACAGCTCATTCGGTGGTCCCCGTGGCGCTTTCGCCACGGGGACCATTGACGTGCTGGTCCGTTTGTCCGCGTGCCTCGTCCCGACGGGCAGGCAACTCTGCCAGGAAGCGTCGGAATGGTGGGTCGGACCGGAAACGAAATGTCGCTAGTCGCCGGGGGCGGGCGCTGGGTCCGCCCCCGGCAAGAACGTGTCAAGCGCGGAACTGGATGCTCACGGTGGCGGTGCTGCTCTGGCCGCCTTCGCTCAGTCGATAGGTGAATCTGTCGGTCGGGCCGTGGTTCGGGGTGGGCGTGTAACGGATGGTGCGGTCGGGCAGCACCACGGCGGTGCCGTAACGGGGTGCGGAGGCGACGGCGACGGTGGCCGCGGCGGTGGCGTGGTCGTTGTCCCGTACCCGGATGACGACCGGAGTCGTGCCGCGCACCTCGGCCCGGTCGTCCATCGCACGGAAGGCGGAACCGAAGGTGCCGTCACCGCTGTTGTAGAAAATCGTGGCCTTGCCGTCCCGGTCAAGAGTACGGACGTCGATGAGCCCGTCTCCGTTGGAGTAGAGCACCGTGCAGGTCCAGGTCGCGATCCCGTCGAGGTCCTGCTGGAGCAGTTGGGTCTGACCATCGCCCTGCATCGCCGTGACCCCGCTCGCGGCGGCGCAGTCGTCGCCATAGGTGATCAGCATGTCCGTGCTGGCGTCGCGGTGCATGTCGCGGACGATGTAGCTGGTGGGGCCCAGAGAGCAGAACGATGGACCCGGGACCAGGTTGTTGTTGCCGGTGCCGACGTAGATGTGCATGCCGTCGCCCTGGTCGGTGTACTCGTAGATGTCGTCGCGGCCGTCGCCGTTGAAGTCGCCCACGCCCATGAACGACGGCTGGTCCTGGCCTTGCAGCTTGCGGTTCAGTTTGAACTGGTCCAGTACGAGCAGGGTGTAGTCGATACTCGGCGGTGGCCCGGCGAACCAGGCTGCGGCGATCTCGTCGGCCGGATCCGCGTCGAGGTTCGCCGCGGCGCCGACGTCAGGGCAGTTGGGTGGGCTGCCCACTCTCAGGTAGCTGTACGTGGTAGGCGAGGCGTAGCCGCCGGCGGCGCGGCCGAGTTGGACCCGCAGCCCGCAGTGGGCCGGCGGCAATGGCACGAGTGTGGCCCGGTCGTTGATGCCGTCGCCGTTGACGTCACCCACCATGGTCTCGCCCTGGGAGCCGGCGTATACCGGACCGGGGGCGATGAACATGACCAGGATGCTGACAACGGTCATCGTGAGGAGCTTTCTGCCATGCATGGAATCCCTCCAGGGTTCCGGTACGGCCTCAGCAGGGCCGCGTAGTCGAGTGGGAACGACCAGAGCGGCGTTCCCGAGGGCCGGTGCACGACTTCGGATACGGGGATGCGGCTCATGCTGCCCAGGAGGCTGGCTGGTCGTACCCGTCGAAGTCCGCTGATTGAATGCCGGCCGGCTGCTCGACCAACTGGAGGAGGGTCCTGGTTTCGTGGAGGACCACACGTCATCGTGAATTGCTCTCGCCCGCGGCACGCTGCGCGGGACTGTTGCGAGAACCGGGCGAACCCGGCGGATCCCTCTTCACGGGTGGAGGACGCCGGTGCGGTGCTGGAGCCTGTCTCAGCTCTCCGCCACCGGGCTGTCGGTCGACGCTACGGTCATCCGGCCGCCCCGTCTGCCGGTATGGGGAGCTGACGGGATGCGGCTGACCGTTGGCACCGAGCGAACTCGGTGTATTACCGCAATCGTACGACGCTTTTCCGGCCGCGACCGATCACCACTTGCCAGATCAAGGACATCAGGTATGCCTGGTCGTGGGGACGACTCGGCCGTCAGCGCCGTCAGGCGTACCGCCGGGCGGGGACTGTCGCTTCAGCCAGGGTGCTGCTCTGGTCTCGATGAGCTGCATCGCAACGACATGGAGTTTGGTGTTGGTGTTCTGGGACACCCGGAGCAGCAGATTGAATGCCGCTGCGGCGCTCAGTTGATATCGCTCCATGAGGAGCCCGCACGCCTGGCCGACCACCGCGCGGCGCTCCAGGCCGATCTGCATGTCACGGTGTTCTTTCGTCCGCACCAGGGCGACGGTCGCGTGCGTGGCGAGTACCAGTGCGCTCTGTCTGGCCCCGGTGTCGTAGGCGTGGCGGCAGGTGGCGTAGAGGTTGAGGGAACCGAGGGTGTGGCGGTCGGTGAACAGCCGAACGCTGAGGACGCTGAGAATGCCGAACTCTCGGACGGCGGGCGGCCCCCACGACAGCCACCGGTGGTCCCGACTCAGATCGTTGCACAGCACCTCGTCCCGGCCCGCCGAGGTGGTGAGGCAGGGTCCTTCGCCGAGTTCATACTGGAGTTCGTCGGCACGTCTGGCGGTCTCGATGCTCGCCGCCACGGTGGTGGGACGCCGCCGGTTCAGGATGGTGATGCTGCTTTCCTCGCACCCGGTGACCAGCAGCGGCGCCACCCTCAGGATGGTCTCCATGGCGAACTGCGGGTCTGGTCGAGTGAGCAGTTGACGGGCCATGGCAGTCAGGTGCGTGACCAGACGTTCATGGTTACCGCTGTCTGTGTTGCCCTGCTGCTCGGTCATCTGCTCGTCCGTCTGCTTGTTCGTGGTTCGAGCGTGGGTCGGTCCTGGCGAAGCATGGCCATTCGATCCGAGATTTGTGGTTGACCACCGTGGCCAGGCAGGGACCGGCCCGGTCGTTGTCACGACCGGTTGGTGACGCCGAGGTCCGGGCAGTGGGGGTTGGCTGTAGACGCTGGCCGGCTGCTTGACCAACTATGGGCCCTGGTGCCCGGCCGAGAAACCACGGGCGTACCGGGTGGTGGGCGGGTCCAGGCGAACCAGGTCGCGAGGTCAAGCGCCTGACGTCGCGGCCCTCGACCAGAGGAGAAGCATAACTCCGTGCCTTCGGGAGGAACACCCCGTACCCCTTGATCATGGACAAACAGCACTAACCCGGAGTTTTGGAGGCCGCTCGCCACGTCCAACCGGGACAGGCGCACCCTGCTGAATGTTCAGAAAGCGAAGGTTCCGTTCGATATGCGCAGTCACGGAACAGCGCGAGTGGACACACCCTCGTGGTCCGGAGCAGATTTGGATGACGGTGCCGGAAAGCCCGGGCTCTCCGGCACCGCCGGGTTGGGGCGGTTCAGCAGCGAGCCGTCCCAACCACCCCCACGAGCCGGCACCGTACGCAAGCCGCCGCGCGCCCCTCGACCGCCACCCCTCGTAGCCCGTATGCGAGTCGGGTAGCCGACCGCGCAGGTGGTCAATTAGCCGACTGACATTCGCCATTGCGCGGCGTAACCCTGGGATGAAACCACCCGGGTCGAGCAGCCTGCCCACTCAGTTCGACCGAGGGGAGGGGCCATGCTCACACGACGAGCACGGTTCCTGACCACTGCGCTGGCGCTCGTTTCCGCAATCCTCGCGGCACCCGGTGCGGCAGTAGCCGTACTGCCGCCGTACTTCGTCGACCACGTGGCCTTCGCCGGCTTGACCCAGCCGACGAAGGTCGCCTTCGCCGCCGACGGCCGGGTCTTCGTGGCCGAAAAACGGGGTGTGATCAAGGTCTTCGACAACCTGGCCGACACCACGGCCACGACTTTTGCCGACCTACGGACCGTGGTCTACGACTACGAGGATCTCGGCCTGCTCGGGCTCGCGCTCGCACCCGGCTTTCCCGGCAACCCGTGGGTGTACGTCAGTTACACCCACGACGCACCGATCGGTGGCACCGCACCGGTCTACCGCGACACCTGCCCGGCTACCGACAGGTGTCTGACCAGCGGCCGAGTCTCCCGACTGAGGGCCTCGGGCAACGGGATGATCGGCACCGAGCAAGTCCTGGTCACCGACTGGTGTCAACAGAGCGACACGCACTCCATGGGCGACGTCGCCTTCGGGCCCGACGGTGCCCTGTACGTCGCCGGTGGTGAGGGTGCGAGTGGCAACCAGGTCGACTACGGGCAACTCGGCACACCCACCAACCCGTGCGGCGACCCGCCGTCCCCGGTAGGCGGCGTGATGACCCCGCCGACCGCCAGGGGTGGAGCACTGCGCGCACAGAGCCCACGTTCGGGTGGGCCGGCACGACTCTCCGGAACGCTGATCAGGATCAACCCGGCGACCGGTGCCGCCCTGCCGGACAATCCCCAGGCGGGCAGCCCGGACGCGAACACCCGTCGGATCATCGCGTACGGCCTGCGTAACCCGTTCCGGTTCGTTTTCCGGCCAGGCACCCGCGAGATCTGGCTGGGTGACGTCGGGTTCCGCGACTGGGAAGAGATCGACCGGCTGGTCCCCGTGGCCAGCGGGGCAGCACCCAACTACGGTTGGCCCTGCTACGAGGGGACGACCAGACAGCCGAGCTACGACGCGGCCAACCTCAACCTCTGCGAGACCCTCTACACCGCCGGCCCGGCCGCGACGGTCGCGCCGTTCTACACCTACCGACACGCCCTCCCGGTCGTACCGGGGGACGGATGCCGGACCACCAGCGGCGCGATCACGGGCCTCGCCTATCTGCCCGCGACCGCCGGCAACTACCCGGCCCGCTACAAGGGCGGCCTGTTCTTCACCGACCTGCTGCGGCAGTGTGTCTGGGCGATCAAGCCGGGCTCGGGCGGCGTACCCCACCCTCGTTACATCCAGCCTCTGGGCAGCACGATCGGCCTGCCGGTGGACTTGGCTGTCGGTCCCGACTGCAATCTCTACTACGTCAGCATCACCACCGGCTCGGTGCGGCGCTATGTCTACAAGACCGGCGGGACGGGAAGTTGCCCGCCGTGATGCTCGGCGGCGGCCACATCGGCCAGCACGGGCCATGCCGCCGCCGTCTGGACGGGCCGGTGGGGGCCAAAGACCGCGCCGGGGGTGGCCGGCCGCAGACGGCCACCCCCGGCGCCCATACCGTTGCCATCTTCTCCGCGAGGTCGGCCGCGCACCGGGCGGCCTGACCTCTCCGTTCGGGCCAGGGTGGCGTTCGTAATCCGCGCAACTCGCGGCCAACTGGTTCGCTATCTGTGCTGCAGATCGGCGGCCGTGCCGGCATCGTTACGGTGTGGAAGCGGATTCGCTCGCGAACCGGATGACCGCCTGGGCGCGCAGCCTGGCATCGGAGCCCGATCCGGCGGCACTGCTGGCCCACGTCGCCGCGATGACGCTCGCGGAGGTGCCCGGTGCACATGACGTCGGGGTGGCGGTCTTCGACAGTTCGGGGCTGTCCACCAAGGCGTCCGTCGGGGTGCTGGCACTTCGGATGGACACGGCGCAGCGCGCGGTGCACGAGGGGCCTTGTCTGGACGCCGCGACTCGAAAGTCCGTCCGTAGCGGCGATCTCACCTTCGACCCTCGCTGGCCCAGGCTCGCACCACACGCCGCCGAGGTGGGCGTACGTTCGGCGCTCGCGCTGAGTCTCTTCGTCACCAGTCGGCCGTTGGGCGTGCTGAGCATCTACGCCACGACCGCAGGCGCCTTCGGACAGATCGCCGAGGCGATTGGCAGTGTGCTGGCCGCGCACGCGGCCGTGGCGATTGCCGCGATGACGATTCAGGTGGAGTTGCGAACGGCGCTGGAGTCCCGGGACCTGATCGGGCAGGCCAAGGGGGTGTTGATGGAGCGGTGTGGGGTCAGCGCCGAGGAGGCGTTCCATTGGCTTACGGTCACCTCGCAGAGAAGCAACATCAAGCTCAGGGACGTTGCCCGGGAGCTGATGTCCTCTCGCGATTCCGTGCTGTGGACCGCTGCCGCGCCCGTCGAGCCACCGCAGTAGGCCGGGTTGTCCACAATACGCATATCCATCCACTTGATCTTCGCATTTCGGACAAGTGATGATACTGTCGGATCAGACGGATCAGCCGCTCGATCGACCGGAGACGGAGATCTGTCGGCCACGATTACGCGACCCACCATCAACGACATGCGTCCTTCGACGCGTGTCGACACGCGCTCGCGAAAGCGTTTCCATCATGACGATCCCCAGGCGCACTCCCGACCCGACTCTTCCGGCGCAGTCTGTTTTCGCCACCACCAAACCCGAGGAGGCGCACGCCTTCCTGTGCACTCAGTACATGGAGAACGCGGTGCGCTTCCGTGGAACACGTGAGGCGTTCAGGTTCCGCCACGCGCACCGCTCCGCAGGGCGGTTCTCCATCGCCACGGCCATCCACACGATGTCGGTCGAGTGCGTCGACGAACCACCCGAGCAACTTCTGTTCGGGCGGGTGCTGGCCGGTCGATTCGAGCGCGACATCAAGGGACACACGCTCAGGGCCGAACCAGGAGACGTCTTTCTCATGGCGAGGCCCGGCGAACCTCTCACGGTACGTTGGGACACGGTCCGCATCCAGGTTGTCCAGATCGACTACGCCACGCTCGCCGAGGTCCTCGGTGAGAATCCGGCCGGGCCGCTGACACAACTCATCGGCTACGCACCGGTTTGCCCGGCCGCTGCCCGGCTGTGGATGGACACCGTGGATTACCTCGCGACCAGTGTCCTTCCCAACCCCGAGGCCGCCCGCAGTCCACTCCTCCTGGCCAACGCGACCCGCTTCCTGGCCTCGGCCGCCCTGACCGCCTTTCCCAACGACTCCCTCGACCGGTGCACCCCAAAGGACCGCACCGACGCCACCCCGTTCGTCCTGCGTCGCGCCGTCGATTTCATCGACACACATCTCGCCTCTGACATCGCACTCCCGGACATCGCCGCCGCCGCACGGGCAACCGGCCGCGCGGTCCAGCGCGCCTTCCGACGACATCTCGACACCACTCCCACCGCCTATCTACGTGACGCCCGCCTCCACCACGCCCATCGCGACCTCAGCAACGCAGACCCCGCCAACGGCGACACGGTCACCGCCATCGCGGCCCGCTGGGGCTTCCTCCATCCCGGCCGGTTCGCCACCACCTACCGGCGTGTCTACGGAAGATCCCCGCACATCACCCTGCACCAGTGACGGAGGGAACCGATGCGCGTCAACAGCACCACCATGCCGCTCACGCGGACCGAGTTCGCCACCTCGGACCCGGACGCCGCGCACCACTACATCAGCAATGTCTACCTCGGCCATCGGGTCCAGCAGCGGGGCAGCACGGCAGGTTTCACCTTCACCACGACCCGGAACCTCGTCGGCGAGATGAGTGTCGATCACGTGCGACACTCGTCCGGCACATCCTGCGTGACCGAGTCACCGGATCGGCACATCTTCATTTTCCCCAACGCTGGATGCCTCGATGTGTCCACGGACCACGAGAACATACGTCTGTCCCGAGGGGATGTTGCTTGCTACCGCCTTGATTGGCCGCTGACGGTGAGCTGGGACATGCTGGACCTGTTTGTCCTGTCACTGCCGGTGGAGGTGCTCAACCGTGTCGCAGGTGAGCGCACCGGCTGCGGTCTCGCCGGCAGCCTGCGCTTCGAAGCGATGACACCGGTCTCTCCCGCGATGACGAGATACTGGCGGTCGACAGTCGGCTACGTACACCGCGAACTCGTCGCCCAGGGCTCGACCCTCTCCAACCCACTGATCCAGGCTTCGACGACGGACCTGGTCGCCATCGCGGCGCTGAGCACCTTTCCGAACACCACGATGACGCTCGAACCCGCACGGGATTCCGATCAGGTCGCGCCGACCGCGCTGAGGCGAGCTGTCGCGTACATCGGTGCCCACGCCGCCGAACCGATCACCCTGACCGACATCGCCACCGCTGCCAGGGTCGGCCCTCGGGCACTACAGCAGGCGTTCACCCGCCATTACGACACGACCCCGACCAACTACCTGCGGCGCATCAGGCTCGAACATGCGCACCGCCAACTACAGAGCGCCGATGCCACCCGGGGCGACACCGTGGCCTCCATCGCCCGCAGGTGGGGCTTCGCCCACCCCGGCCGATTCGCCGTCGCCTACCGCCGGCAGTTCGGCCGGACACCCCATCAGACCCTGCGCGGCTGAGCAGTGCCCAGACACGGCAACGCCCGCCCGGCCCCGGGGCGGAACGGGCGCTGCCTACCTCGGGGTGTCGTTCACCGGCGGACGGCGTCGGCGACAAACGCGCGCCAGGCGGTCGGGCCGAAGACGAGGGTGCCGCCGTCGCGGTTCTTGCTGTCCCGGACGAACACCCGACCGGGCAGGTTGTCCGCCACCTCGACACAGTCGCCGCCGCTTGAGTTGCTGCGGGTGGACTTGCGCCAGTGGGCTCCGGTCAGATCCATGGCCTCACGATCTCCTTGATCAGGTCGAGCGACTGCCGGCGTGGCAGGGCGTCGTTACGCACACTCTCCCACTTCGCTAGCAGGGTTTCCACGTCCTCGGTCCGGTCCGCCACGTCGCCACCGATCTGGTTGTCCAGGTGGCCGACCCAGCCGGCCTCGGTCGAATGGGCCAGGACGAGCGGGCCGTCCAACCCGACATACAGTCCGGCGCTGGCCGGGATGACGAGAACGCTGACGTGTTGGCGCTCGGCGCTGGCGATGAGGTGCAGCAGTTGGTCCGCCATCACCTTTTCGTAGCCGTCGGCGAAACGACGCAGGGCCGACTCGTCGATCACGGCGGTGAGCTGCGGCGGGTGCTCCCGGTCCAGGATGGCCTGCCGCTCCAACCGGGTGGCCACGAGCTTTTCCACCTCCTCCTCGGTGAGCCGGGCGTCGGTCCGGATGACCGCGCGGGCGTAGTCCTCGGTCTGGAGCAGCCCAGGGATCAGCGTCGGGTGGAAGCAGCGGAGTTGGGTGGCGTTGCGCTCGGCTTCCAGCCAGGGGCGGAACCAGGTCGGCTCGCCGTCCCGTTTCGCCAGTTCCAGCATGGCGACAAAGAGGCCGCCGGTGTCGAGGACATCGTCGGCGCGGGCCAGGTAGACCTCGTCCAGCGGGCGCTGCCCCAACTCCACCGTCGACACCTGCGAGCCGGAGTAGTGCATCCGCTTGCCGAAGTCCTCCTGGCTCATGCCGGCGGCGTTTCGCATCCGTCGCAACTGGGCGCGGATCAGTTCCGCCGTGGGTACGAGTTTGGTCGCCACACTTCCTCCACAATGTTGTGATCATCATTGTTGGTCCACCTGACGACAGGACCGTCTACGTCTGCTCTGCCGGTTGCGCCGCGAACCTCTTCGCAAACTAATGGGCTGGGGGCAAGCTGTCACTACGCGGAACCGTTCGGATTTATTCCATTTCCTCGTGCACCATGGGGGCCACGATGCAATTGCAGAATGACGAGCCGACCTCGGACAAGCCGGACATCTCCGTCGCGCCGCCGCGCGAACTGAGCCCCGACCCGCCACCGCTGACGGTGGTCGCCGTCGGCGTCTACGGCCAGCACATCTACGACCGGTGTCGTCGCACCATCAACCTCCCGGCATGAGCAGATGGGGTTCGGCTGACGTGTTTCGCGTACGGCCAGCACCAACTGCCACATGAAGCGGAAATGTTCCACATGGAATTTCATGTACGTCCTGGTGGCGGCGTCGCCATCATTTCCGAGGCATCGTCGTACGAAGGAAGAATGCGTGCGACAACGATGTTGCCCATCTCTCACCGGGACAGATAGACGCCCGTTTTCTCAGACTGGACCGACTCGTCGCCCGGTCAACGACACGGCTGAGGCTCGACACGAAGATCCACGCGCGCAGAGCTGTTGTCACCGGCGCTCTGACAACAGCTCAGCGCGCGTGGATCACGCACGGCCGACGCGGGAGACAACGAAGGGCGGCGTAACCTGCCGCAGTGAGCACAAGTCGTAGTTACGGAGACCCATCCGGCATTGCCCGGAGTCTCGACATCGTGGGCGAACGCTGGGGCCTGCTGGTCGTACGCGACCTGCTGCCCGGCCCGAAGCAGTTCAGCGACCTGCTCGCCGGCCTGCCCGGGATCAGCCCCAACGTGCTGAGCAAGCGGCTACGCGAACTGATCGAGGGTGAGGTCGTCGGCTATCAGGACCTCGGCGCACCGGACCGGGTCCGGGTCTACGAGCTGACCGAGTGGGGCCGCGGCCTGGAACCGGTGCTGCGCCACCTCGAACAGTGGGGACAGCGCGCCCCGCTCCCGCCCGCCGGGCCCCGGTGACCCGCCAGCGGTACGTGGCCACACAATCCCCGGGTGTTCACCTTTGGCATCGACGGATACCGGCCTGACTGGCGCGGTGCCCGCCCTCACCACCGCCCACAGGCAACCACGTTCAGTCGATCAGGGTGCGGCCGGTGAGGTGCAGGAAGACGTCCTCCAGGCTGCTGCGGCGTGCCAGTGAGCTGGCCGGGGTGAGGGCCCGGTTGTGGATCTCGGTCAGGGCGGCGTCGCCGTTGTCGACGTAGAGCAGGATGCGGTCGGGCAGGATCTCGATCCGCTCGGCGAGGCCGTCGAGTTTGCCGGCGAACTCCTCCTGCGACTCGGTCGGGAAACGCAGCTCCACCACCTCACGGGTCGAGTAGCGCTCGATCAGCCCGCGCGGCGAACCCTCGGCGACGATCCGGCCGCCGTCCATCACCACCAGGCGGTCGCAGAGCTGCTCGGCCTCGTCCATGTAATGGGTGGTCAGCACCAGCGTCACGCCCTGCTGCTTGAGCCGGAACAGCCGTTCCCAGACCAGGTGCCGGGCCTGCGGGTCGAGCCCGGTGGTCGGCTCGTCGAGCAGCACGATCTCCGGCTCGTTGACCAGCGCGCGGGCGATGGTGAGCCGGCGCTTCATGCCGCCGGAGAGCGGCTCGACCTTGCTGTTGGCCCGCTCGGCGAGCTGCACGAAGTCGAGCAGTTCCGTGGCGCGGTCGCGGGCGACCCGGCGCGGGATGCCGAAGTAGCGGGCGTACGTGGTGAGGTTCTCCCGTACGGTCAGCTCGGGGTCGAGATTGTCCGTCTGTGGACAGACGCCGAGCCGGGCCCTGATCGCCGGCCCGTCACGGAGCGGGTCCATGCCGAGGATGCGCAGCTCACCGCCGGTGGGCGGGGAGACGCAGCCGACCATACGCATGGTCGAACTCTTGCCGGCGCCGTTGGGGCCGAGGAAACCGAACGCCTCCCCGGGCCGCACCTCGACGTCGATCCCATCGACGGCGGTGAAATCACCGAACCGTTTGACCAGTCCGCGAGCTTGGATGAGAGGTTGTTCCGTGGCCACGGCGACGACCCTAGCCGCCCGGTACGACACCTCCCAGCGAGTTTCCGGGAGGTTACGATATTCATTTTCATGAGCGCACCTTCGTCACCTGCGCAGAGAAAGTTTCCCGTCAGATGACCCTTTCTTTTTGACCTTGACGGCGGGTACGGTCCGCAACAGGAGATCGACCCGCCTGGAATCCCGACCCTCTTGGCACAGGGTCCCGGCTCTCTTGGCACAGAGCCCCGGGTCGGCTCCGCACTTCGGCGAATCGGCGCACGCCAGCACCACACCTGCCCACCGAGAGCTGAAAGGGACGTCAACATGGGCTCACCCGACACCACCACCGGCCCGTGGAGCCGCCGAGGATTCCTCGGTCTCTCCGCCTGCGCGGCGGCCAGCGCCATCACCGTCGCCGGCCCGTTCACCGGCATGGCTCAGGCCGCCGACGGCGGCGAGGTACGCGACAGCCAGGGTCACCGGCTGCCGGTCGGCAAGATCGGCATCCAGCTCTACTCCGTCCGTAGCGACCCGGCGCCCTTCGCCGACAAGCTGCCGAAGCTCGCCCAACTCGGCTTCAAGGAGATCGAGTTCGCCGGTTACGGGACCAACCCGACCGACGCCGACATCCTCGCCATCCGCAAGCTCCTCGACGACAACGGCCTCAAGGCGGTCGGCTCGCACGTCGGCTTCGGCTCGTTCCAGACCGACCTGACCCGCCAGCTCGACATCGCCCAGATGCTCGGCATGAAATACGTCGGCACCGCGAACGCGCCGACCGGCAGCCGCTACAAGACGGACTGGCGGGTCGCCGCCGACGCCTACAACGCGGTCGGCGGCGCGGCCAAGGCCCGTGGGCTGAAGTTCTACCAGCACAACCACGACGGGGAGTACAACTTCCTGCTCGACACCGGACCGCTGGACGCGAACGGCCGGCCGACCCGCTCCACGGGACAGCGCGGCCTGGAATACTTCTTCGGCCTCACCGACCCGGAGCTGGTCTACTTCGAAATGGACATCTACTGGGCGTACCAGGCCCAGGTGCGGTTCAAGACGTACGTGGACGAGTCCGGCGCCACCCGGCGCAAGAACTTCGACCCGATCAAGACCATCAGCAAGAAGCAGGAGCGGTTCCCGCTCTTCCACGTCAAGGACGGCGTGCTCAACACCGCGGGCACCAGCCTCACCATGACCGAATACGGCGTACCCGGCGGCTACGTGCCGTTCGAGGACTTCTTCGCCAGCCTGAAGTCCCTGGACGCGCACCACTACATCTGGGAGCACGACAACGCCGGCTCGACCCCGCCCGAGCAGGGCGGCGTCTGGGGCGCCACCGAGCGCAGCGTGATCAACATGAAGGCGGCCCGGTTCTAGGCCCTCCGTCACGGCCGCGTCCGTCGGCCGGGGAGGCAACTCCCCGGCCGGTGGGCCGGTAACCGTCGCCCGGCGCCACCCTCACCATCTTCGACTCAGGCCGGCGCCGACAGATCTCCGGTGCCGCGCGCACCCTCGACCAACGCGTCCGTCTGCTCCACCACGGCGGGGTCGTCAGCCGCTGTACCCGGGTCGTAGCGGACCGTCCAGCGCAGGCCGTCAACCCCGCTGACCCGGCGCGCGACCACGCGTACCGCGCCGCCCGCCGGCAGCTTGGCATGCGCGGTGTACGACACCGAGCTGGTCACCCGGGCGCGCACCTGGTGCGGCACATCCCCCGGCTCCAACAACAGGTACGTCTCCACCGGCAGATCCGCCACGACCAGGTATCCGTCGCGCTCGACCACCGTCTCGGCCGGCGTGACCGCGAGTTCCCGCCCGGACCAGACCGCCTTGTTGATCTCGTGCCAACCCAGCCGGTGCGCCCGACCGGGCAGCCAGAGCCCCCGGTTGCTGACCACCACGACCCCGTCGCCGTTGGCCGTGGCCGCCCAGGAGAGCATCCGCTCGTCCCGCTCCAACGGCGGACGCTTCTCCGCCGCCAGCTTCGGCTTCCGGTTGAACAGTCCCATCTCAGAAACCCCCAGCGGCCTGCTCGCGCAACGCCCGTGCGTGCTGCTCCAACGAGAGCAGCTCACCGAAGAGCGCGAAATACTCGTCCTTGTTGGCGACCGGGTTGACCCGCTGCACCTTCGACTTCAGATCCCGGATCCGGGTGGTGACCGCGCCCCACTCCAGCCGGGCGAGCGTGATCGAGACATAGCGCGGGTCCGGCTCACCGTCGATCCGCAGCGGCTCCACCGCCAACTCGCCGACGAGCGCCCTGCCCCCCAGGTCGGCGCAGGCGTCCCGGACCTGCTCGATCCAGACCGCGCCACTCGCCGCGCTCGCCGCACCACCCGCCTCGGCGATCGCCTCCCGGACGGCCAGGTGCACCGGGTGCAGGTAGACCTCCGGACCGAGCGCGTCGAACATCGGTCCGGCCAGCACGGGCTCCTGGATCGCGAGCTTCAACGCCTCCCGCTCCACCATCGTCTGCGGATTGTCGACAGCGGGCGCGGCCGGAGCCACCGGGCGGGCCGGGACGGCGGCCGTACCGCCGGGGGTCGGCTTGGTCGGGGCGTTTCCGGCGGCGAGTACCGCCCGCTGCACCGGCTCGATCTCCATGCCGAGGTCACCGGCGAGCTTACGCACGTACTCCGGACGTTTCTCCCGGTCCTTGAGCTTCGCCACCAGCGGCGCCGCCTGACGCATCGCCTCCACCCGGCCGTCGACGGTGTCCAGGTCGAAGCGGTTCAGCACGTGCCGCAACGCGAAGTCGACCAGCGGCTCACGGCGGGCGACCAGATCACGTACGGCCATGTCGCCCTTTGCCAGGCGCAGGTCGCACGGGTCCATGTTGTCCGGGCTGACCGCGATGAAGGTACGCCCGACGAACCGCTGGTCGTCCTCGAACGCGCGCAGCGCCGCCTTCTGCCCGGCCGCGTCCCCGTCGAACGTGAAGATGATCTCGCCGGCCACCGCGTCGGTGTCGAGCAACAGCCGGCGCAGTACGCCGATGTGGTCCGCGCCGAAGGCCGTGCCACAGGTCGCCACCGCCGTCGGTACGCCCGCCAGGTGGCAGGCCATCACGTCGGTGTAACCCTCGACGATCACCGCCCGCCCCTGCTTGGCGATCTCCCGCTTGGCCTGGTCGATGCCGTAGAGCACGTGCGACTTCTTGTAGATCGGCGTCTCGGGGGTGTTCAGGTACTTCGGGCCGTCGTCGTCGTCGAAAAGCTTGCGCGCACCGAAGCCGATCACGTCCCCGGTCAGTTCCTTGATCGGCCAGAGCAGCCGGCGCCGGAACCGGTCGATCAACGAACCGGACCGGGCCTCCCGGGCCAGCCCGGCGGTGACCAGCTCCTGGCCGGTGAAGCCACGCTGCCGTAGGTGCTTGGTGAGCAGGTCCCAGCCGTCCGGGGCGAACCCGCAGCCGTACCGCTCGGCGGCGGCCCGGTCAAAGCCACGCTGGGCCAGGAACTCCCGGGCCGGGCGGGCACCGGCGGTGCCGAGCTGCCCGGCGTAGAACTCGACCGCGGCGGCGTGTGCGGCGACCAGTCGCTGCTTCTGGCCCTGCTGCTGACGTACCGGGGCCGGACCGGCCTCGATGTAGCGCAACTGGATGCCGGCCCGGCCGGCGAGCCGCTCGACCGACTCCAGGAACGACAGGTGCTCGGCGTCCATCAGGAACTTGATCGCGTCGCCGCCCGCTCCGCAGCCGTGGCAGAAGTAGACGTTCCGCGCGGGCGACACGGTGAACGAGGGCGTCTTCTCGTCGTGGAACGGGCAGAGCCCCTTGAGGTTCCCGCCCCCGGCGGACTTCAGGGTGACCGTCTCGGAGATCACGTCGGCGATCGAGGTGCGCTCACGGACCAGTGTGATGTCCTCGTCCCGGATCCGCCCAGCCATGGTGCCACCCCCTCAGGCGTACATCCTGCCCTGTCGCGCCGATCCGACCGGCTCCGGGTGGCGACTCTCCCCCGTGCCGGTGGACCGGGGGCTGCGGGAGAGCGGCCGGTCCGTTGAATCGCCCGGACCACCTAACGAGGGATCAAACGCATGGCATCGTCATAACATGCGCATCCTGCTTGCCGGTGCGACCGGCTACCTCGGCTCCGCGGTGCTGCCCGCCCTGCTCCTCGACGGGCACCAGGTCACCGCGATCGCCGGCAGCGACGACGCACTCGCCGTCATCACCGCCGCCGGTGCCTCCGCGATACGCGGCGACGTCACCGACAGCACCCTGCTCAGCAACGCCGCCCGGGACGCCGACGGGGTGATCCACCTGTTCGCCCCCGGTGGACAGGTCACCGCCGCGTTGGACGACGCGGTGGTCACCGGCGTCCTCGCGGGCATCGAGGGCAGCGGCAAGCCCTACATCCACAGCGCCGGAATCTGGGTGCACGGCAACGGGGTTCTCGACGAGGACTCTCCGTTCGAACCGCCGGAACTCACCGCCTGGCGGCCAGGAATCGTCGAGCGGGTACGGGCCGCCTCGGGCATCCGCAACATCATCGTCTCCCCCGCCGTCGTCTACGGCCATGGTTCCGGCATCGTCCGCATGATCATCGACGGCCCGCAGGTCACCGACCCCGAGCCGGCCCTGCTCTTCCCCGGCAGCGGCGACCAGCACTGGACCAGCCTCCACATCGACGACCTGGCCACCTTCTACTCCGCCGCGCTGATGCGCGCCGCCCCCGGCTCCTACTACATCGCGGCCAGCGGGGAAAACCCGACCATGCGCGAAATCGCCACCGCCGCCAGCCACACCCTCGGACTCGGTGGCCGGATCGCCCCGGAACCGGCCGAGGAGACCCGACGGCGGCTCGGCCCGCTCGAAGGCGCCTTCCGGCTGGACCAGCAGACCAGCGGCGAGCGGGGACGCCGGGACCTCGGCTGGAAGCCGATCGGCCCGTCACTGCTCGACGAGATCGCCACCGGTTCGTACGCCCGCCGAGCCTGACCGGACCCCCACGACGTGACCTGGTGGCACCCGGCAACCGACCGGCGCGGCCGGGTCGGTGGGGTCGGCCGGACCGGCCTGTCCCGACCGCGACTGCGGCTGCGCGAGTCCGAACTGCCCGTGGACCAGGACGAACGGCACGCCACCTGGCTGGAGCTCTTCTTCGACCTGGTGTTCGCCCTCGCCCTGGCCACCGTGCAGAACCGGCTGGACACCCCGACCCCACACTTCGGCGACCTCGTCGCCACCTTCGGCCTCTACGCCGTGGTCTGGCTCGCCTGGGTCGGCCAGGCGTTCTACGACACCCGCTTCGATCCGGACGACGTCTACCACCGGCTCGCCGTACTGGTCACCATGGTGGGCGCGGGGGCGATGGCGGTGGGCGCGGCGAGCCCACCCCACACCCTGCTGCTCCCGATCGGCTACATCGTCGTACGCCTCACGCTGCTCCTGCTCTACCTGCGGGTACGCCACACCACCCCGGTCACCCACCGGCTCACCACCATCTACCTGACCGGTTTCGGGGTCGGGGTGCTCTTCTGGATCGTCTCCCTGGCGGCGCCCGTACACCTGCGCCCGGTGCTCTGGGCCATCGGCCTCGCGGTCGAGTTCCTCACCCCGTGGCTCGGCCACGCCTGGGAGGCACGGGTCCCGGTCGACGCCACACACCTGCCCGAACGGATCGGCCAGTTCACCATCATCCTGCTCGGCACCACGCTCACCGACCTACGCGACGTGATCACCCCCCGCCCCCCGGCCGAGGTGGTCATGACGGCCGGGATCGCGTTGATCATCCCGGCCGCCGTGTGGTGGGTCTACACCACCTTCGTCACCACCGGGATGGCCCTGCCCCGACTGAGGGCGGGACTCGCCTACTCGTACGTGCACTCGATCCTCGGCGCCGCCCTGCTGCTGCTCGGCTGGGCACTCGGCGAGATCGTCGGACAGGTGAACGACCACGCGACAGAGCTGCCGCACCGGCTCCGCGTGCTGCTCGTCCTGGCACTCGACACCTGGATCCTCTGCGGACTCGGTCTGCAGTGGGTCTCCCTGGGCTATGTGACCCGCTACCGCCTGCTGGTGGCGGTCATCGGCCTCGTCCCGATGACGCTGATCCCACTCCTGATAGGCGATCCGCTGACCCTGATCTCCCTGACCGCCGCCACGGTGGTCGGGTACGCGGTCCTGGTCAGCCGGCACATCGCCAGACTCGGCGGTATCCGTACCACCGGGCCCTGACCGGCGGTGCCCGAATCCGCCGGGAGCCGTCCCGCCAGGAGGCAGAGGTCAGGCGAGTTCGCGGGCTTCCTGCTCCTCGATCCGGCGGTTCCAGTCGGCCTTGGCCGCGCGCCAGCCCTCGTCGTCGGTGCCGGCCCGCCAGTAGCCGGAGATGGAGAGCTGATCCCGACCGAGTCCGCGCTCGACCCGGAGCAGGTGCCGCAGTTCCCGGACGAACGCCGCCTCGCCGTGTACGAACGCGTGCGGCCTACCGGTGGGAAGCTCTGCCTCCCGGACCGCGGCGACCAGACTCTCGCCGACCGCGCTGCCGTTGCGGTGCAGCCAAACGATCTCCGCGTCGGCCTCGGTGACCAGCTTCTGTTCCTCGTCCGGGCCGGCGACCTCGACGAAGACCCGCGCGGTCGCGTCGACCGGCAACCGCTCCAGGGCGGCGCCGATGGCCGGCAACGCGCTCTCGTCGCCGACCAGGAGGTGCCAGTCGGCGTCCTGGTTCGGCGCGTAGCCGCCACCCGGGCCGCAGAACATCACCGGGTCGCCCGGACGGGCCTGGGCCGCCCACGGTCCGGCAAGCCCTTCGTCGCCGTGGTGGACGAAGTCGATGCTCAGCTCCAACTCCACCGGATCCCAGGCGCGGATGGTGTAGGAACGCAACCTAGGCCACTGCTCCTGCGGCAGGTCGCGGCGGATCGCCTCCAGGTCGAACGGCACCGGATAGTCGACGCCCGACCGAGGGAAGATCAGCTTGACGTAGTGGTCGGTGCAGGCGCCGATGTCGAGACCGGCCAGCTCGCTCCCACCAAGCACCACCCGGATCATGTGCGGGGTGAGCTGCTCGGTCCGTCGTACAGTGGCGTGGGTGACCCGGGCACGCGCCTGACGATCCGTCATGAGGTTAGGTTAACCTAACACCCGCTCCCGTGGTTTCCGAGGCCCCGATCGCGACCCGGGTCACACCGCCTCCTCAGCGGGCCAGACGGTGCGCGAGCCAGCCGAGCGCCAACGGGTAGCGGTAGTCGATCCCACCGTGCCCGGCGTCGAAAAGCTCGAAGTGAATCCGGTCGTCCGGCACACCCACCCGGGCGAGTTCGGCCCGGTACGCCTCCGCGCCGAGGTCGAGGAACCACTCGTCCCGGGACCCCGCGTCAATCCAGACCGCCCGCAGCGAGGTCACCGCCTCCCGGTAACGCTCGACCATCCGGACCGGGTCCCAGTCCAGCCAGCGCTGCCACACCTCCGGACGCAGCACCCCGGTACGCGGGTCGAACGGCAACTCCGGCGTACCGTCCGGGGCGGCGGAGAAGCAGGCGGTGCAGCCGAGCAGCATCAGCAGGGTCTGGTCGGCCGGTTTGGTGAACGAGGGCCGGGTCTGGAAGTCCGCCCACCAACGGAAGATGTCCTGGTCGTAGTCGCGCAGGTAACGGACCGCATTGCCGAACTCCGGCAGGTAGCACAACTCGTACAGGTTGTCCCCCGCGTGGGTGGCCAACGCCCCGAACAGGTCCGGTCGAAGCATCGGAGTGATCATCGCGCCGAACCCGCCCGACGACTTGCCCGCGATCGCCCGCGACTCCCGGTCGGCGATGGTCCGGTAACGGGCATCGACCCAGGGCACCACCTCGTCGCAGAGGTACGAGTGGTAGGCGCCGGTGCCCGGCGAGTCGACGAACTGCGATCCGCCGTACGTCGTCCACGCGTCGACGTACACCACGACGCAGCCGGGCGCCTGACCCGAGGCGAAAACCTGGTCCGCGGTCTCGATGAACGGCTGCCGGTACGGCATCCGGTTCTCCCACATCGACAGGTGCCCGGTGTACCCCTGGATCTGGTAGACCGTCGGGTGCCGCACGGCCGGGTCGTCGTCGTACCCCGGTGGCAGGTAGACCCAGAGCGGTCGCTCGTGCGGGTCACCCAACGGGTTGTCCCGCAGCAGCTCGGAGGAGATGACATGGCGGTCGAGCCGGCCGGCCAGCTCGGAGTTCCACGGCAGCATCCCGCGAGTCAACCACGTCCGACCCACCTCCGCCTCGCCCCGCAGGCGACAAAATCGCCTCGGCGTCGGGGCGGTTGCCGGGCATACTCGCCCGCATGTCGTCGACACCATCCCCGCAGACCCACCCCCGCGACGTCGCCCAGCTCAGCCGCGCCCTCGCCGACGGCGTACGGCTGAAGTTCGTCTTCTTCTGGAAGCACCGTTCGGACGGGGTGGTCGACGCCGGCTGCCTGAGCCAGTGGGCGCCGTCGCCGTTCACTGTGGATGGTCTCGTGTTCGCCACCGCGGAGCACTACATGATGTGGCGCAAGGCGACACTCTTCGGCGACGCGGGGACCGCCGAGCGGATCCTCGCCGCCGGTCATCCGCACCGGGCCCAGACGCTGGGCCGTCAGGTCGCCGGCTTCGACCAGCGAACCTGGGAGAAGCACCGGTACGACATCGTGGTCGCCGCGAGTGTGGCGAAGTTCGGCCAAGACCCGGCGCTGTGCGAGTTCCTGCTCGGCACCGGTGACCGGGTGTTGGTGGAGGCGAGCCCGGTGGACCGGATCTGGGGTGTCGGCCTGGCCGGCACCGACCCCGACGTGGCCGAGCCGGAGCGGTGGCGCGGCCTCAACCTGCTCGGCTTCGCCCTCATGGACGCCCGCGCCTCCCTCCGCGAACCCACCATCCCCACCGCCAACGGTTAGGAAGGGGCCCTTCTTCTACCGAAAGCGATAACAGGGGGCCCTTCCTTACACCTCAGGTGGCGAGGCGGTGGTGCCAGGCGACGGCGGCGGGGTCGGTGAGGGAGGCAACCTGGTCGATCACCACGCGCAGCCGGGCGGCGTCGGTGCCGGCCGCTCGCCACAGCGGGGAGAAGACCGGGTCGAGCGCGCCCGGCGCCCGTACGGTCAGTGCGTGCACCAGTTCGGTGATCACCTCGCGCTGGCGGGCGTACCAACGGTCGGCGCCGGGGCGGCGCATCACGTACCGCAGCGCCATTCCCTTGAGCAGCGCGCACTGGGCCCGGACCAACCGGGGTACGACCAGGTCGGCGGCGTACCGGCGCAGCGGATCGGGTCCGTACCGCTCCCGGGTGGCGTCGACGGCGGCGGCGACGAACCGGCCGGTCAGCGCACTGGTGGTGCTCTTCAGCGCGACCTGGGCCCGGTGACTGCCGTCGTAGCCGGCGAGCGGGGCGAGCAGTGGGTCGGTGAGGAGGCCGAGCAGCACCGGGGCGAGGGCGTCGGCGGATTCGGTGGAGTAGGTCCCGGCGACGTCGGCGCAGAGCGCGGCCTGGTCGTCGCCGTCGTCGGAGAGGTCCGGTAGCCGCAGGTGTCCCCGGTAGACCCCGTCCTCGACGTCGTGCACCGAGTAGGCCACGTCGTCGGCCCAGTCCATCACCTGTGCCTCCAGGCACTGCGCCCGTTCCGGAGCACCCTGGCGCAGCCAGGTGAAGACCTCGGTGTCGTCGGCGTAGACGCCGAACTTGCGTCGGCCGGGTTCCCGGTGCCAGGGATATTTTCCGGCCGCGTCGAGCGACGCCCGGGTCAGGTTGAGGCCCGCGGAGGCGCCGTCGGGCCGCAGCACCTTGGCCTCCAGGCGGGAGAGTACGCGCAGCGTCTGCGCGTTGCCCTCGAAGCCGCCGCAGGACTGGGCGAGGCTGTCGAGCACCTCCTCGCCGTTGTGCCCGAACGGCGGGTGGCCGAGGTCGTGCGCGAGCCCGGCGACGTCGACGACGTCCGGGTCGGCGCCGAGCCGTTGTCCCATCTCCCGGGCGATCTGCGCGACCTCAAGGGAATGGGTCAGCCGCGTACGGAGGAAGTCGTCGGTGCCGGCGGTGTGCACCTGGGTCTTGGCCGCCAACCGACGGAAGGCGGCCGAGTGCAGCACCCGGGCACGGTCCCGCTGGTACGGGCTCCGCCCGTGACCGGTCTCCTTGCGTGGCTCGCCGACCAGACGCTCGGTGTCGCCGTCGTGGTTCACCGTTCCATCCTGTCACCCGGTTCGGCCGGTGTCGGCGCCCGGCCTGCTCAGGAGGGGGCCGTCGCGGCCTGGAGTACGCAGAACTCGTTTCCCTCGGGATCGGCGAGCACGATCCACGTGTCGGTCTGGCGCTGTCCCACGTCGACGTGGCGCGCCCCCATGTTGACCAGCCGCTCCACTTCGGCCTCCTGGTCGCCGGGGCGAAGGTCGATGTGGAGCCGGTTCTTTGTCTCCTTACCCTCGGGCACCGGCACGAAGAGGATGCTGGGCAGTTCGTCGGCGGATCGACTGATCTCCACCTCTTCGGGCTTCTCGTAGGTGATCCGGTAGCCGAGTGCCTCGGCCCACCAGCGGGCGAGGCGCGCCGGGTCCTGGGCGTCGACCACCAGGTTTGCCCAGAGACTGCCCATGGCAGACACCTCCGTCGGATCAGGTGACGAAACTTGAGTGACGCCCAGGTTACGCCCGCCTGACCGGAGTGGCGCATCTTCGACCGGCTGACACTTTTCGCATTTGTTTGGTGATCCCTCGCAACCACCGATCAGGTTGGAGTTGCTGTCCAATTGCCGACCGTCACGGGATCACATAAGGCATTCGCCAGGTGTAGCGTGCCGTAAACAGAAGGTCACCAGCCGGCGGCGATAACCGGCCCGGTCGGCAGAGTCTGACCAGCCCGATGTCCCACCCGCAGAGCCCACGCGACCATCCACGTTGCCGGCCGGCGTCGAACCGACGGGGACCCCAGGGCCATCGACCAGCGCACGCCCTGGACACCCGGCGGTCCGGACCTCCCCGCAGGACAGTTCCCTCCGTCAGCACAGTTAAGGAGAGTCTCCCGTGGACGCTGACGCCGCCATCCGGGCCGAACTGTACCGGCTGCGCCGCCGGCTCCCCGATCTGTCGGGCGCGGTGCTCGGCGGAGTGGACGGCCTGCTGGTCGCCGCTGACCTCACCGACGCCGACCCGCACCACCTCGCCGCGCTCGCCGCCGCCACCCTCGGCCTGGGACACCGGTTCGCCCAGTCGGCCGGCCACGGCCCACTGCACGAGTCGGTGGTACGCAGCGCCGGCGGCTGTGTGATCACCTACCCGGCTGGCGCGTACGGGCTACTGACCCTGGTGACCTATCCGGACAGCGACGTGGAACGGATCCACCCCGAGGCGCGGGCCTCCGCGCACCGGCTCGGCACCATGGTCGACTCGCTCCGGGTCGCGGCGTCGGTGGCCGCCGTCGCGGTCCCCGACCCGCACGCTCCGCTCGACGTACGCACCCCGATGGCCACGCTCCCGGCCGACCTCTGGGCCGAGACCGGGGGCCTACGCCCACCGGGGCTGCGCTGAGCGCGTACGCGCACCGCGCAGTCCCCGGTGGGGTGTCAACGGGTCAGCGGCTGTCCGAGCCGGTCGTCGTGATGGCCGCGCGGCCCGCCTCCAGCCGGGCGACCGGCACCCGGAACGGTGAGCAGGAGACGTAGTCGAGCCCGACCTCGTGGAAGAAGTGGACCGACTCCGGGTCACCGCCGTGCTCGCCGCAGACTCCGAGCTTGAGGCCCGGTCGCGCGGCCCGGCCCTCCTCGGTGGCGATCCGGACCAACCGCCCCACCCCGTCCCGGTCGATCGACTCGAACGGGGAGATGCCGAAGATGCCCAGCTCCAGGTAACGCCAGAAGAACGCGCCCTCCACGTCGTCGCGGGAGAAGCCCCAGCCCATCTGGGTCAGGTCGTTGGTGCCGAAGGAGAAGAACTCCGCCGCCTCGGCGATCTGGCCGGCGGTCAGCGCCGCCCGGGGCACCTCGATCATGGTGCCGACCAGCACCTCGACACCGCTGTCGCCGACCACCTCGGTAATGATCTTCTCGGCCTCGGTCCGGACCGTCTCCAGCTCCTGCACCGCGCCGACCAGCGGCACCATGATCTCCGGACGGGCCACCCTGCCGTCGCGGGCACAGGCCACCGCCGCCTCCACGATCGCCCGCACCTGCATCGCGAAGAGCCCGGGGATGACCAGGCCGAGCCGGACCCCGCGCAGCCCGAGCATCGGGTTCTGCTCGTGCATCCGGCGTACCGCCGCGAGCAGCGCCTCCTCCTTGGCCGCGTCCTGGCCGCGCTCCTGAGCCACCGCCACGTTCACCGCCAACTCCTCCAACGGCGGCAGGAACTCGTGCAGCGGCGGGTCGATCAGGCGTACGGTCACCGGCTGCCCGTCCATCTCGCGGAAGATCTCCACGAAGTCGTCGCGCTGCAACGGCAGCAGCGCCGCGAGCGCCTCCTGCCGGTCGGCGTCGGTACGGGCCAGGATCAACCGCTCGACCAGCTCCCGCCGGTCCCCGAGGAACATGTGCTCGGTGCGGCACAGCCCGATCCCCTCGGCACCGAACCGCCGGGCTCGGGCCGCGTCCTCGCCGGTGTCGGCGTTGGTCCGTACCCGCAGCCGGCGCCGCTCGTCGGCGTGGGCCATGATCCGGTGTACGGCCTGCACCAGCGGGTCGTCCGACTCGCTCGGATCGAGGCTGCCCTCGAAGTAGCGCACCACCTCGGACGGGGAGACCGGCACCTCGCCCCGGTAGATCCGGCCGGTGGTTCCGTCGATCGAGACGACCTCGCCTTCCCGTACGGTCTGGCCGTCCACGGTGAACTGACGCGACCGTACGTTCACGTCGAGCGCGTCCGCGCCGCAGACACACGTTTTGCCCATCCCCCGCGCCACCACCGCCGCGTGGCTGGTCTTGCCGCCCCGGGAGGTGAGGATGCCCTGGGCGGCGATCATGCCGGGCAGGTCGTCCGGGCTGGTCTCCCGCCGGACCAGGATGACCGACTCGCCCTCGCCGGCCAGCTCGACCGCCCGCCCGGCGGAGAAGACCACCTTGCCGACCGCGGCGCCGGGCGAGGCGCCGATTCCGGCGGCGAGCGGCGCGACGTCGTGCTCCAGCCGGAACCGGGGGAACATGAGCTGGGCGAGCTGGGCGCCGTTCACCCGGTGCAGCGCCTCGTCCAGGTCGATCAGTCCCTCGTCGACGAGCTGGCCGGCGATCACGAACGCCGCCGCCGCGGTGCGCTTGCCGACCCGGGTCTGGAGCATCCAGAGCTTGCCCCGTTCGATGGTGAACTCGATGTCGCAGAGGTCGAGGTAGTGCTCCTCCAGTCGGGCCATGATGCCGAGCAGTTCGCCGTACGAGCGGGGGTCGAGCTTCTCCAGCTCCTGGAGCGGGACGGTGCTGCGGATGCCGGCGACCACGTCCTCCCCCTGGGCGTTGGCCAGGTAGTCGCCGTAGATGCCCTGGGCGCCGCTGGCCGGGTCGCGGGTGAACGCGACCCCGGTGCCGGAGTCCGGCCCGAGGTTGCCGAAGACCATCGCGACCACGTTGACCGCGGTGCCGAGGTCGGCCGGAATCCGCTCCTGGCGGCGGTAGAGGACCGCACGCTCGGCGTTCCACGAGCCGAAGACCGCGAAGATCGCCAGGTCGAGCTGCTCGCGCGGGTTCTGCGGGAAGTCCCGGCCGGTGTGCTTACGGAAGATCGTCTTGTACGTGTCGACCAGCGCCCGCAGGTCCGCCGCGTCGAGATCCAGGTCGTCGGTGGTGCCCTTGGCCCGCTTCACCTCGTCGAGCGCGTGTTCGAACTCCTCGCCCGGCACCTCGCAGACCGTCTTGCCGAACATCTGGATCAACCGCCGGTACGAGTCCCAGGCGAACCGCTCGTTCCCGCCGGCCTGGGCGGCGAGCCCGGTCACGCTGGCGTCGTTGAGCCCGACGTTGAGGACCGTCTCCATCATGCCCGGCATGGAGAACTTCGCCCCGGAGCGAACCGAGACCAGCAGCGGGTCGGCCGGGTCGCCGAGTCGCTTACCCATCGCCCGCTCCAGCGACGCCAGGTGCGCGGTGATCTGCTCGGCGAGTTCGGCGGGGGCGGTCCCGCTGGCCAGGTATGCCTGGCACGCCTCGGTGGTGATGGTGAATCCGGGCGGCACCGGTAGGCCGAGGTTGGTCATCTCCGCCAGGTTGGCGCCCTTGCCGCCGAGCAGGTCCTTGAGTTCCCTGTTGCCCTCGGTGAAGTCGTACACCCATTTGTGTCCGACGCTTGCCGTGTCCCTCGATGCCACCAGAAGCCTCCCACGTACGACGCTGAACGAAGGGTTGAGTTGGTCTGCTTACCCCGAGTACGGAATTCCGTACCGAGAAGAACCAATGGCCATTGGTCCGCGAAGGTTAAGCCAGCGTAGGGCGACCAGTCAGTAATGGGTGACAATCGGCACAGGCGTCGTCCCTGTCCGTGTTCGCACCGGTGTGCGGGAGCGCTTCCACGCGCATGAGCACGCACCAGGCCGGCGGTAACCTGGGTACGGCACCGAACGGCACCCCACCCCGGTCCCGCCCCCGAGGAAGCTGAACCGACGATGAGCAGTAGCCCACAGGAGCACGCCCCCGCCCGCCCCGCGCCACCGGCACCCCGTACGCCCGAACCGGGCGGGGCGGCCGTCCCGGCGACGGACACCCGGCTGACCGGGGTGCTGCCCGCGCCGACGCGCGTACGACCCGCGCCCGGTGTGCGCTACCGCCTCACCGCCGACACGGTCATCCGGACCGGTGCCGACCCGGCCGCCGGTACGGTCGCCGACTACCTGGCCACGCTGCTGCGCCCGGCCACCGGCCACCCGCTGCCGGTGATCCTCACCGACGACAACACCGTCCCACCGGCCGACGCGATCACCCTGCTCCTCGACCCGACCACCGAAACAGCGGCGAGCGGGACGGCGGCAACCAGGGACGCCGAGCACGAGGGCGGGTACCGGCTCAACGTGACCGGCGACGGCATCGTGATCCGGGCCCGGGACCGGGCCGGGCTCTTCCACGGCGTACAGACGCTGCGACAACTGCTGCCGGCGGCGATCGAGAACAGCACCGTCCAGCCCGGCCCCTGGGAGGTGCCGGGCGGAGAGATCGTCGACACGCCCCGATTCGCCTACCGGGGCGCCATGCTCGACGTCTCCCGCCACTTCTTCGAGGTCCCCGACGTACTCCGACTGGTCGACCAGCTCGCCCGGTACAAGCTCAACCACCTGCACCTGCACCTCACCGACGACCAGGGCTGGCGGATCGCCATCGACTCCTGGCCGAAGCTGGCCGAGATCGGCGGCGCCACCGAGGTTGACGGCGGGGTCGGCGGTTACTACACCCAGGCCGACTACCGGACCATCGTCGAGTACGCCGCCACCCGGCACATCACCGTGGTGCCGGAGATCGACCTCCCCGGGCACACCAACGCCGCACTGCACGCCTACCCGGAGATCGCGCCGGACGGGGTCGCGCCAGCGGCGTACACCGGCACCGAGGTCGGGTTCAGCTACCTCGCGGTCGACAACGAGCGCACGTACGACTTCGTCACCGACGTCCTCGGCGAACTCGCCGCACTCACCCCGGGCGCGTACCTGCACATCGGTGGGGACGAGGCATTCAAGCTCAACCCGGCCGACTACGCCACCGTGATGAACCGGGTGCAGCGAATCGTCGCCGACACCGGCCGTACGGTCGTCGGCTGGCACCAGCTCGCCCCGGCCGAGCACGTCCCCGGCCGGGTGCTCCAGTACTGGGGCACCAGCACCGCCGACGACAAGGTGACGGCGGCCGTCGCCCAGGGCGCACGAGTGATCATGTCCCCGGGCAACCGCACCTACCTGGACATGAAGTACACCGAGTCGACCACGCTCGGGCAGGACTGGGCCGGCCTGATCGAGGTACGTACCGCGTACGACTGGGACCCCGGGACGTACCTGGACGGGGTGCCCGAGGAGGCGGTCCTCGGGGTCGAGGCACCACTGTGGACGGAGACGATCCGTACCGTGGCGGAAATCGAGTACATGACCTTCCCCCGTCTGGTCGCCGTCGCCGAACTGGGCTGGTCCGACGGTTCGGCCCGGGACTGGGAGTCGTTCCGGCTCCGGCTCGCCGCACACAGCCCACGGTGGGACACCGCCGGGATCACCTACCACCCCTCCCCCGATGTCCCCTGGCCGACCGCGACCGGCAGCGCACCCGCCATCCCGGCACCGCGCCGCGAGATCGGCACCGTCGACCCGAGCGCCGACGAGGGCACTCAGCCGCCGGAGTCGTCCATCTCGGCACCCGCCGGTACGACGTCGCTGTCCCGGTCCGACAACCAACCATCCGGCAGGTAGACCTTGCCCGGCGAGTTCGTCCGACCACGCGGCTGACCGAGCGTCTGGGTCGGGAACGGCTCCACCGGGTCGAGCTTGCCGAGCAGGTCGTCCAACTCGGCCAAACTGTTGATCATCGCCAGCGCCCGGCGCAGCTCACCGCCGACCGGGAAACCCTTCAAATACCACGCCACATGCTTACGGAAGTCGGTGCAGCCGTCCCGCTCACTGCCCAACCACTCGGCCAGCAGCTCGGCGTGCCGGCGCATCGTCCCCGCCACCTGCCCCAGGTCCGGCAACACCCGGTCGGACCGGCCCGCGAAAGCCGCCGCCAGGTCGGCGAAGAGCCACGGCCGCCCCAGGCAACCCCGACCGACCACCACCCCGTCAGCGCCGGTCCGCTCCAACATGCGGAGCGCGTCATCCGCCTCCCAGATGTCCCCGTTGCCCAGCACCGGCACGTCCAGCGCCTGCTTCAGGGTGGCGATCGCGTCCCAGTCGGCGCTGCCCGAATAACGCTGCTCGGCCGTACGCGCGTGCAGCGCCACCGCCGCCACCCCGGCCTCCTGCGCGGCAAGACCGGCCTCGACGTACGTCAGATGGTCGTCGTCGATGCCCTTGCGCATCTTCACCGTGACCGGCACCCCGGCCGGTGCCGCCGCGGCCACCGCCGCCCGGACCAGCCGGGCGAAGAGCCGGCGCCGCCACGGCAACGCCGCACCGCCACCCTTGCGGGTGACCTTCGGCACCGGACAACCGAAGTTGAGGTCGATATGGTCGGCCAGGTCCTCCTCGACCACCATCCGCACCGCCGCCGCCGTCGTCTCCGGATCAACCCCGTAGAGCTGGAGACTGCGCGGACGCTCGTCACCACCGAACGCGATCATGCGCATGGTCCGGGGATTCCGCTCCACCAACGCCCGCGTAGTGACCATCTCGCAGACGTAGAGCCCGCCACCCTGTTCCCGACAGAGCTGGCGAAACGCGACATTGGTGATGCCGGCCATCGGCGCGAGCACCACCGGCGGCCACACCTGGTGCCCGCCGAGGGCCAGCGAACCCGGCACAGCCCGGGCAGCAGCGGACGACGTCATCCCCCGAGCATCCCACCTACCGCCTCCGGCGTAAGGAAGGGCCCCTTGTTATCGCTTTTGGTAGAGGAAGGGCCCCCTGTTAACCGCCCCCCCGTAACACACTTTCCGTCCCGCTGGGCGATTTCCACAGGTGGTTCGGTTGTCCACAGATCGGAGGCGGAAGGAGGTGGGCGCGGGGCACGGTGTCCCAGGCTGCACGGATGACCGGAGCAACCGACCTCGAACCGGCCGTGCGCCGCGAACCGGCGTCCGTGCCTGCCACGCCGACTGTCCCGACAATCCGACCACCGATGACAAGCGTCCCGACAATCCGGCCGCTGAGCGCCGAGCCATGGACGACCGAGAACAAGAACGAAACCGGACCCGTCGGGACGACCGGGACCGGGGCGACGAGCGAGACCGACGGTACGGCGCAGAGGGGCCCCGTTCAGGATCTGGAGACAACGGCCGCTCGGCAGCAACAGATCGTGTCCCGGGCCCAACTGCTGAGTGCCGGGGTGAGTGACATGCAGATCTACCGACGCGTCCGGCAAGGACGCTGGCAACGCCCACTGCCGGGGACGTACTCCTTGGTCACGGGTGTGTTGACGGATGAGCAACGGCGAATCGCGGCGGCGCTCTACACCGGACGGGACGGGCAGATCACCGCGGTGGCGGCCCTGCACTGGTACGGCTTCCGCTACGTACCCACGAGTGACCGGGTGCAGTTGATCGTGCCGCACCACAGCCGCAGGAAGTCGGCCGGGTACGTGAACGTCGCACGTGCTCTGACACTCGACAGCCGTGCTCGTGATGCCGGGCTGTACCGGGTCTGTTCGCCGGCCCGAGCGGTCGTCGACGCGGCCCGGGACATGCGCGATCTCCGTACCGTCCGGACCATCCTCGCGGAGGCGATCCAGCGCGACTTCACCGACCTGCCGGCGCTCGACGGGGAGATCCGACGTGCCCGCCGCAGCCGTACCGCGCTCGTCCGGCGGGCCTTCGCCGAGGTCGTCGACGGCGTGCGGTCAGCACCGGAGGCCGAACTCCGGGAGTGCCTGGCGGGCAGCGAGGTGCTGCCCGAGATCCGGTGGAACCCTCGGCTCGGTGACCGGTCCGGTGCCCGGCTCCCCAGTCCGGACGGCTGGATCGACGACGCCGCGATCGCCCTCGAGGTCGACTCCCGGGAGTTTCACTTCACGCCCACCGGTTGGGCCAACACCCTGCGGAGAAACAACGAACTGGGGCGGCACGGCGCGCTGGTGTTGCACTTCACGCCGGCTCAGATCAGACAAGACCCGGATCTGGTACGCCGCACGGTCGAGGACGCCTACCGTTCGCGTCAGGGCTCCCGCCCCCCGTGCTCGGTGCTCCTCCTACCCGAGCAAGCGCACTCACCCGAATAGGCGCGTTAGGAAGGGCCCCTTCCTATACAGAAAACGATAAGAAGGGGCCCTTCCTTACATCTCAGCAGCCGGGGAGGCGCTCGATGAGGTAGTTCTCCACCTGGTCGAGGGAGACGCGCTCCTGGAGCATGGTGTCGCGGTTGCGTACGGTGACCGCATTGTCGTTCAGGGTGTCGAAGTCGACCGTCACGCAGAACGGGGTGCCGATCTCGTCCTGCCGGCGGTAGCGGCGGCCGATCGCCTGCGAGTCGTCGAACTCGACCACCCAACGCTTGCGCAGTGCGGCGCTCAGGTCCCGCGCCTTCGGCGACAGCTCCGGGTTACGCGACAACGGCAGGACGGCCACCTTCACCGGGGAGAGCCGGGGATCGAAGCGCAGTACGGTTCGCTTGTCGACGCCGCCCTTGGTGTTCGGCGCCTCGTCCTCGTCGTACGCCTCCAGCAGGAACGCCAGCACCGCGCGGGTCAGGCCGGCGGCCGGCTCGATGACGTACGGCATCCAGCGCTCGCCCTTCTCCTGGTCGAAGTAGGAGAGGTCGACGCCGGAGTGCTTGCTGTGCGTGGTGAGGTCGAAGTCGGTCCGGTTGGCGATCCCCTCCAACTCGGAGAACTCGGTGCCGCCGAACATGAACTTGTACTCGATGTCCACGGTCCGCTTGGAGTAGTGGGAGAGCTTCTCCTTCGGGTGCTCGAACAGCCGCAGGTTCGCCTCGCTGAGGCCGAGGTCGATGTACCAGTTCCAGCGCTCACGCAGCCAGTAGTCGTGCCACTGCTCGTCCGAGCCCGGCTCGACGAAGAACTCCATCTCCATCTGCTCGAACTCGCGGGTACGGAAGATGAAGTTGCCCGGGGTGATCTCGTTGCGGAACGACTTGCCGACCTGGGCGATGCCGAACGGCGGCTTCTTCCGCGCCGACGTCATCACGTTGGCGAAGTTGACGAAGATCCCCTGGGCGGTCTCCGGGCGCAGGTAGTGCATGCCCTCGTCGCTCTCCACCGGACCCAGGTAGGTCTTCATCAGGCCGTTGAACATGCGCGGCTCGGTGAAGGTGCCCTTGTTGCCACAGTTCGAGCAGTTGATCTCCGCAAGGGAGGTCGGCGGCCGGCCCTGCCGGGCCTCGAACGCCTCTTCGAGGTGGTCGGCACGGAACCGCTTGTGACAGGACTGGCACTCGGTCAGCGGGTCGACGAACGCATCCAGGTGCCCGGAGGCGCCCCAGACGTCGCGGGCGAGGATGACGGCGGAGTCGAGCCCGACGATGTCGTCGCGCTGCTGCACCATCGTGCGCCACCACTGACGGCGGACGTTCTCCTTCAGCTCGACGCCGAGCGGGCCGTAGTCCCAGGCCGACCGGGTTCCTCCGTAGATCTCGCTGGAGGGGAAGACGAAGCCTCGACGCTTGGCGAGACTGACCACGGCATCGATACGGTCGGCAGGCATTGGTTCTCCTCCTACGCCGACTGGCGGTCGGCGGGGACAGGGTGTCGGCGGGGACGGTCCGGAACGGGACAACGGTACGGTCACCGGTGGTCCAAGCCCAGCAGATTACTCCGCCGGCCCACCGGTTACTCCGTTGGCCCACCGGCCCGACCAGCACCTCCGCCGGGCTGGCCCGGCTCCGGCCGCCCGGGGGCCGGAGGCTCTGGGCCCACCGGATCCCAGGTCCGGCTAGTTGACGCCGCAGACCTCAAGCTGACCGGTCCGGCGGTCCTGTGCGAGCAGCACCCGCAGGCGGTCGGAACCACCGGTGCCGTAGACGACGTCGACCGGGACGGCCAGGTCGGTGGTGCCGGTGACCTCACCTATCTCGTACGACCGGATCTGCGGCTCGTCGGAGACCCGTGCCTCGAACTCGCGTGGCGACTCCCGGCGCTGGGCCGCGTCGCAGAGGACCTCGTAGGCGTTGTCGTACTCCTGCTTGCGGAGCGCGTCGAAATAGTCGCCGGTCACCGCCCGGGCCTGTTCGTTGACCGCCTGGCCACCCGCCACGCCCAGCCCGACCACGGCCGCCGCCCCGCCGCCGCAGCAGAGCACCACCGCGAGCGCGGCCACACCCAGCCCGAGCCAGAGCCGCATGGTCCGGCCCTCGGTCGGCGGCGCGGCGAACGGGGGCGTGACCCCCGGTCCGGGCGGCGGCGCGGACACACCGCCCTGCGATGGTGGGCCGTACGTTCCGGGCGGCACCGGGTACGGCATCGGCGGGCCGGCCGGCCCCGGAGTGGTCATGGTCGCAAGGGTAGTGCCCGCGATCTCATCGTCGGGGATCAGTGGCCCGGTCACTCGCCGTGACCTCGACCGTGCCGCCCGGGTCGGCCGTGGCGAGCGCCTCGTAGGCGGACGGCTCGTCCAGCGATTCGGCGAGCAGCGGGGTCGCGTACACCTTGACGTCGAAGGCGCCCAGGGCGCGGCGGTAGGTGCCGACGGACTCCCATTCGGTCACCAGCGCCCAGTGCCGGGGGTCGTCGAGCGCGCGGAGGAGCTGCCCGCGCTGGTAACCGGGGCGGGCGGCCAGCGCGGCCAGCGCGGCGTGTGCCCGTTCCGTGAAGGACGCCGCGCCGTCCTCGTCGACCACGAACCGGTTCGTCACCAGCACCGGGTGCCTCCTCGTAGAGTTTGTGCCATGCAGCGTACGCAGAGCGTCTTGCTGGCCCGCCTGGCCCGGGTGAATCCGACCGTCGTGTTCCTCGCCACGGTCATCGTGATGCTCGTCGGCCTTTTCGCACCGGGGATCATCGGCGGGGCGGTGCTGCTGGCGCTCGCCGCCGGGTTGCTGGCGCTGCTGCGGGTCACCTGGCCGGTGCAGCCGCCGGCGACGCGGCTCTTCCGCCTGTTGATGTTGGCCCTGCTGACCACGGTGGCCCTGGTGAAGATCCTCTGATCCGAGGCCCCTCCACCCGATAGTCCACGGGCCCTCCGCCGGTGATCCGAGGGCCCGCCGCCCGGCCGACCGACGCCCGCCGCGCGCTTGGTCACATGCACGCATGCGTTTTTGACAATCATTCTCATTCGCGCGGACAGTAGGTGTCATGGTGATCCGCTCCGTCCCCCGTACCCTGGCCCTCGCCGCGAGCGCGCTGCTGGCCCTCGGCACCGCCGCCGCCTGCGGCTCCGGCTCCGGCGGGAGCGCCGACGGGCGGATCGACGTGGTCGCGGCCTTCTATCCGCTCCAGTACGTCGCCGAGCGGGTCGGCGGCGACGCCGTACGGGTGACGAACCTCGCCAAGCCGGGCGCCGAACCGCACGACCTCGAACTGAACCCGGGCCAGGTCGGCCAGATCAGCGACGCCGACGTGATCGTCTACCTCGACGGCTTCCAGCCGGCGGTGGACGACGCGATCAAGCAGGTCGGCGGCGACCGGAGCTTCGACGTGGCCGCGGTGGAGCCGCTGCGCGACGCCACGGCCGGTGGACACGAGCACGAGGGCGAGGGCGAGGGGGCGGCGGCCGAGGAGAAGGCCGGCGCCAAGGACCCACACGTCTGGCTCGACCCGACCCGGCTCGCCACCATCGGCGACAAGCTCGCCGAACGCCTCGGCAGGACCGACCCGGGCCGGGCCGCCGACTACACCGCCCGCGCCCAGACCCTGCGGACCGAGCTGACCGCCCTGGACCAGGAGTACGCCCAGGGCCTGCGCAACTGCCAGCGCCGCGAGCTCGTCACCGCGCACACCGCCTTCGGCTACCTGGCCGCGCGCTACGAACTGGAGCAGGTCGGCATCTCCGGGATCACCCCAGAGGACGAGCCCTCGCCGAAGCGGCTGGCCGAGGTCGCCGACGAGGCGAAGGAGCACGGCGCCACCACGATCTTCTTCGAGACCCTGGTCAGCCCGAAGGTCGCCGAGACGATCGCCCGGGAGATCGGCGCGTCGACCGCCGTACTCGACCCGATCGAGGGGCTTTCCGACGGTGGCGGTGACTACGCTTCCGTGATGCGTACCAACCTCGGCGCTCTGAAGAGCGCTTTGAGCTGCTCATGAGCGAACATCTACGGGTGGACGCAGAAGAACGCCGAGCGACGGTCGGCGAGCAGCCCCGGGCCACGGGGACCAGCACGCCCCGGGACACGGTGAACGGCACGGCGCGGACGGCCGTCGAGGAGTTGCCCCGGACGGCGGTGGACGCGACCCCGGGCACGGTGCGGGTCGAGTCGCGCCGGACGGTGGTCGGAGTCGACCGGGCGATGGTGAGCTACGGCGACCGCCGGGTGCTGCGCTCCGTCTCGCTGCGGGTCCAGACCGGCGAGGTGGTCGCCGTACTCGGGGCGAACGGTTCGGGCAAGTCGACCCTGATCCGGGCCGTCCTCGGGCTGGTTCCGCTCGGCGGCGGGTCGGTCGAGCTGTTCGGCACCCCGCTGCGCAGGTTCCGGCAGTGGGCCCGGCTCGGCTACGTGCCGCAGCGGCTCGGCGCCGGCAGCGGCGTACCGGCGACGGTGGCCGAGGTGGTCGCCGCCGGCCGGCTGGCCCGGCGGGGCTTCCTGCGCCCGTCGGGCGCCGCGGACCGTACGGCGGTGGCGAACGCCCTGCGCGCGGTCGGGCTCAGCGACCGGGCCGCCGACCCGGTCTCCACCCTCTCCGGCGGCCAGCAGCAGCGGACCCTGATCGCCCGCGCCCTGGCCGGTCAGCCGGAACTGCTGATCCTGGACGAGCCGACGGCCGGCGTCGACGCCGGCAGCCAGGAGGCGTTCGCCGGGGCGCTGCGCAACTTCGTCGCCGACGGCGGGACGGTCCTGCTCGTCGCCCACGAACTCGGCCCGCTGGCGCCGCTGATCAGCCGGGCCGTGGTGGTGGCGCAGGGCGAGATCGTGCACGACGGCGCGGTGCCGGAGCCGGCGGGACACCACGCCGACACCGACCACGACCACGTCCACCCGCACGGTCCGGAGGAACTACCGGGGTTGTGCATCAAATGATGATCTTCCAGTACGAATTCATGCTCCGCGCACTCGTCGGTGCCCTGGTCATCGGGCTCGCCGCTCCGGCGCTCGGCATCTACCTGGTGCAGCGCCGGATGTCGCTGATCGGCGACGGGGTCGGGCACGTCGCCCTCACCGGGGTCGGGATCGGCCTGCTGCTGAACACCTCCCCGGTGCTCACCGCCGTGATCGTCTCGGCGGTCGGCGCCGTCGCCATCGAACTGGTCCGGGAACGCGGACGCACCTCCGGTGACCTGGCGTTGGCCCTGCTCTTCTACGGCGGTATCGCCGGTGGGGTGATGCTGGTCGGCCTCTCCGCCAACAGCAGCAACGCGACCCTGATGTCGTACCTTTTCGGCGCCCTGACCACGACGTCGCCGGAGGACCTGGTGGTGATCGTGGTGGTCGCCGTCGTGGTGCTGGCCGCCATGCTCGGCCTGCGCCCGGCGCTCTTCGCGATCAGCCACGACGAGGAGTACGCCCGGGTCTCCGGACTGCCGGTGCGTGCGCTCAACCTGTTGCTCGCCGCGACCACGGCGGTGACCGTGACCATCGCCATGCGGACCGTCGGACTGCTGTTGATCAGCGCCCTGATGGTGATCCCGGTCGCTACCGCGCAGCAGTTCAGCCGGGGCTTCCGGAGCACGATGGCGGCGGCGATGACGCTCGGGCTGGTCGCCGCCGCAGTCGGGATCTGGCTGGCAGGAACGGCCAATACCGCTCCCGGTGCGACGATCGTGGTGGTTTCGATCGCCGGTTTCCTGCTCGTCGCCCTCGGTGGTGCCGGCTGGCGGTCCCTGCGCCGACGGACAGGGCCGGCCGGCGCCGACGGACCGGTCGAGCCCGCCGGGGCGCCCGAATCGGTGCTGGAGCAGACGGCCCCGTTGGTCGGACCGGGACGATAGTGGTTACCGTTACGTGGTGACCAGCGGAGGATACGAGGTGTACGAGAGCGCCGGGGAACTGTTACGAGCACTCTCCGCTCCGATCCGGGTCGCGATCGTCACCGAACTCGCCGACGGTGAGCGCTGCGTACACGAACTGGTGGAGAAGCTCGGTGCGGCGCAGCCGCTCGTCTCCCAGCACCTGCGGGTGCTCCGCGGCGCCGGGGTGGTACGCGGCTCGCGTCGTGGCCGGGAGATCGCGTACGCGCTGGTCGACGAGCACATCGCGCACATCGTCGCGGACGCCGTCAGCCACGCGGGCGAAGCGGCCCCGGCGCGGCTCAACGCGAGCTGACCGCCGAGGAGGGGACATGACGGACGCGGACACGGCAAGCGGCACCGCAGTCCGCAACACCCGGCAGCGCAGCGCGGTCGCCGCCCTGCTGGCCGAGGTGGCGGGCTTCCACAGCGCCCAGGACCTGCACGGGATGCTGCGTGAGCGGGGCGAACGGGTCGGGCTGACCACCGTCTACCGGACTCTGCAGGCACTCGCCGACGCGGGCGAGATCGACGTGATGCGCCCGGCCGGCGGGGAGCACCTCTACCGGCGGTGCAGCGACGGGCACCACCACCACCTGGTCTGCCGGGGCTGTGGCCGTACGGTCGAGATCGAGGGTCCGGCGGTGGAGCACTGGGCCGACCGGGTCGCTGCCACACACGGGTACGCCGACGTCAGCCACACGCTCGAAATCTTCGGCACCTGCCCGGACTGCGCCGCCTGATCCACCGGAGGCACCCGTACCCAGCACGGACGGTTGAACGGTTTTCGCGTCCGGTCCACCCGTGGCACGCTCTTCGACGTGAAGATTTACGCTGACCGTTTTCCGACCGCCGTCCGGCAACTCCTCACCGACCTCCTCGTCGTCGCCTGGGTGTACCTGTCGATCCGGTTCGCGATGTGGCTCTACGACCTCATCCAGAAGCTCGCCGTACCGGGGCAGAAGCTGGAGGGCGCCGGCACCGACCTGGCCCGGAACTTCGCCGAGGCAAGCGACAAGATCGGGCGTACGCCCCTGGTCGGTGACGAGCTGACCGGGCCGTTCGACCGGGCGGCCGAGGCGGCCCGGTCACTCGCCGAGGCGGGGCAGAACCAGCAGGAGCAGGTGGGTGACCTGGCGTGGGCGCTGGCCCTGCTCGCACTGGTCCTCCCACTGGCCGTGGTGCTGCTCGGCTGGTTGCCGCTGCGGCTGCGGTGGATCCGCCGGGCCAGCGCGGCGAAGGTGCTGCGTACCGCGCCGGCCGGGCGGGACCTGCTCGCGCTCCGGGCGCTGTCGAACCAGCCCCTGCGGCAGCTCAACCGGATCGGTCCGGATGTGGCGCAGGCGTGGCGACTCGGTGACGAGGCCACCGTCGATGCCCTGGCCGCTCTGGAGTTACGGCGCCTCGGACTCCGCGTGAATCGATAGAGTTGACCACTGTGCGTATCGTGCTCGGTCTGCTGAGCGTCGTCCTGCTCGGCTACGCTGCCGCCCTGCTCTGGGCGGCCCAGCGTGGCCGGGGCATTCCGCGCGCGGCATACCTGGCACTGATCCCGCTCAACCTGGCCGTGCTCATCCTGGTCATCCTGGTGGTCTGGTAACCGGTCACCGCACCGGTGGAGCCTGCGACGGGATGCGGCGGCGTACGTCCGGCACGGTGGCGGGGCCCGGCTCCCAGGCGGCCACCCACGCCTGCTCCCCCGCCGGGGTGACGACACCGTCCTCGACGAACGCGTACCGGCCGGCGAGGATCCGTGTGGCCGCCGCCACGTCAACCGAGTCGGTGTTCTCCCACAGGTGGTGGAAGAGGGTCTCGACCCGGGTCCGGGCCTGCCGGCAGAACAGGTCGGCCAACTCGACCCCTTCGGGGCGGTCGTCGCGCTCGGCCCGGGCCCGTACGGCGACCGCGGCCATCGCGAACAGTTCCGCGCCGATGTCCACGATCCGGCCGAGGAATGCCTGCTTGCGTTCGAGCTTTCCCTGCCAGCGGGACATCGCGTAGAAGGTGGAGCGGGCCAGTTTGCGCGAGGAGCGCTCGACGTAGCGCAGGTGTCGCGCCAGGGGGCCGAATTCGGCGTACGCCCCGGGTTGCTGGCCGCGACCGACCGCGAGCGTGGGCAGCCACCTCGCGTAGAAGACGCTGGCGTTGGCGGCGGCGCGGGCCTTGCGGCGCAGGCGTGCGTCGGGGTCGATGATGTCGCCGGCGACGGAGAGGTGGGCGTCGACCGCCTCACGGGCGATCAGCAGGTGCATGATCTCGGTCGAGCCCTCGAAGATCCGGTTGATCCGCAGGTCACGCAGGAGTTGCTCGACGGCGGCCGGTCGTTCGCCCCGGGCAGCGAGTGAGTCGGCGGTCTCGTAGCCGCGACCGCCCCGGATCTGGATCAGATCGTCGGCGACCTGCCACGCCATCTCGCTGGCGTAGAGCTTGACCAGCGCGGCTTCGATCCGAATGTCGGAGGTGTCGTCGTCGGCGAGCATGCAGCAGAGGTCGAGCATGGTTTCCATGCCGTACGTGGTGGCGGCGATGAAGGAGAGTTTCTTCGCCACCGCCTCGTGCTCGCCGACCGGACGGCCCCACTGGACCCGTTCCGCCGACCATTCACGGGCCACGTTCAGCGACCATTTGGCGGCGCCTACGCACATCGCCGGCAGCGAGAGCCGGCCGGTGTTCAGTGTGGTCAGGGCGATCTTCAGGCCCTTGCCCTCGCCACCGATGACGTTCTCCTTCGGCACGATCACGTCGTGGAAGCGGGTGACGCTGTTCTCCAGGCCGCGTAGGCCGAGGAAGGCGTTGCGTCGCTCGACGGTGATGCCGGGTGAGTCGCCCTCGACCACGAACGCGGTGATTCCGCCGCGCCGCCCGTCGCCGGCCGGCACCCGGGCCATCACCACGAGCAGGGTGGCGACGGTGCCGTTGGTGGCCCAGAGTTTGATGCCGTTGAGCCGGTAGCCGCTGCCGTCCTCGGTCGGTTCGGCGGTGGTGGCCAGGCGGGCCGGGTCGGAGCCGACGTCGGGCTCGGTGAGGAGGAAGGCGGAGACCTCGCCGGCGGCGAGCCGGGGCAGAAAGCGTTGCTTCTGTTCGTCGGTGCCGAACATCTTCAACGGCTGCGGCACTCCGATCGACTGGTGCGCGGAGAGCAGCGCGCCGATCGCCGGGCTGGCCGAGCCGGCGAGCATCAGTGCCCGGCAGTAGTGCAGGTTGCTCAGGCCGAGGCCGCCGTACTTCTCGTCGATCTTCATGCCGAAGGCGCCGAGCCGGGCGAGACCGTGGAAGACCTCATCGGGGATTTCGGCGTCGCGTTCGATCTGTGCGCCGTCGACGTCGGTGCGGACGTAGGAGTCGAGTTGGCGCAGCCACTGCTCGGCCCGGGCGGCGCGGTCCGGGTCGGGGCGCGGCCAGGGGTCGATCAGGTCGAGTCGGAGCCGGCCGAGGAAGAGTTCCCTGCCGAAGCTCGGTTTGCCCCAGGTGGTTTCCCGGGCCGCCTCGGCAACCTGGCGGGCTTCCCGTTCGGAGACCTGGCCGGCTTCCTTCGGCAGTGGCCCGATCCCGTCGGCGGTGCTGGTCGGCCCGGGTCCGTCGGCGCCGTCCGCCGCCGGCCGGTCATTCTGCGTGGTGGTCACGGCAACCCCCTAGACGAGGTACGGCAAAAGCCTGCGCTGACCTGCACGGACAACGCTACTGCGCCCTGTTACCCAGCGGTAGCTTTGTGCACTCCCCGAAATTTCCGGCAACCGGTCAGCTTCCCGGAATCACCGGCGGCAGGTCGTCCTCGGCCGCGTCCACGTCGTCCTCGTCCTCGTCGTCTTCACCCCACTTGCGGCGCAGGTACGGCAGCCCGGCCCAGAAGGTCAGGAACCAGACCGCGGTGAGACCGCTGAGCACGAACGCGATCGGACGGGGCAGGACGAAGTCGGTGATCAGCAGCACGGAACTGACCATCGCGATCAACATGAAGCCGAGCCCACCGGTGGCCATGCTGTGCGCGAAGAACACCAGTTCCGGTTTGCGTCCCTGGCGGAACAGTGCCCGGTGAAAGGCGACCGGCGAAATGATCAACGCGGTCGCGGCGGCGGCGGCGAGCAGCGCCACCACGTACACGTCCCTCTGGAACTGGCTGGTGTCCGGGAAGCCGTTGCTGAACGGGAGAGTGAGCAGGAACGCGAAGAGGATCTGCACCCCGGTCTGCGCGACCCGCAACTCCTGCAGCAGGTCGGCGAAGTTGCGCTGCCAGCGCTGCTTCTCGGTCTCCTTGGACACCCCGGGCCGCCTCTCGTTCACGTTTGGTCCGGCAGCTTTGCCCGGCTCGCGCTTGCGTCAAACGTGAACTCGCCTCGGGTGAGGAGGTCTATGACACCGAGGGTCAGGCCCCCGGCTGGGAGATGTTCACCATCCACGGGGTGCCGAACCGGTCCACACACGCACCGAACTCGTCACCCCACATCTGCTTCTCCAGTTCGACCGAGACCGCGCCGCCCTCGACCAGCTTCTCCCAGTAGCCGCGCAACTCGCCGCTGTTCTCCCCGCTCAGGCTGACCGTGATGTTGTCCCCCGGGTTGTACGCCATTCCCGGCGGAGTGTCAGACCCCATGAGAGTGAACCCGCTCGGGGTCTCCAACATCCCGTGCATGATCCCCTCGGCGTCGCCGCCGCCCGCCGCACCGAACTCACCGAAGGTGGTCAGGCGCAACTCACCACCGAAGACCGCCTGGTAGAACTCCATGGCCTGCCGCGCGTTGCCATTGAAGCTGATGTACGGATTCAGGCGAGAAACCACTGCACTCTCCTCACGTCGCGACCTGGATGACGTTCGCAGGCTAACCCCGAACGGCGGCCCGGGCCGGTACGGCGCGCGACGACGGACATCGTCACCGGAGTGGATGGGTAACGGAGACGCATGCGTACGCCACAACCCACACTCGACGAACAGTCGGAGACAGTCGGATGGTGGGCGAGGCGACTCGACCCCGACCGTTCGCTCGGCCTGCGGCTGACCATGGCGTCCGTCGCGGCGCTGCTCGTACTCGTCCCCTTCTCCGTACTGGCCCTGCTGGTCATCTCCGCCTGGTGGCCGCTACGCGAGGTCGACGAGAACCTGGCCGACGCACTGCACTCGGTCGCGGTGACACGTCCCGGATGGGTGGCGGCGATGCAGACCTGGACCGACCTCTTCGGCCCCGGGCCGCTGCGGGCGGCGGTCCTGGCCACGGCCGCGTGGCTGTGGTGGCGTGGCGCGCGACGGGTGGCACTCTGGGCCGTCACGACGATGGTGACCGGCGGGGTGCTCGGCGCCACGCTCAAGCTGATCTTCGGACGGGACCGGCCGAACATGCTGGACGCCGTCTCCCACGCCCCCGGCTACTCGTTCCCGTCCGGACACGCGCTCACCGCCGCACTGGCTGCCGGCGTACTCCTGCTTGCTCTCCTGCCCTTCCTCGACCAGCCCACCGACGGCCGGCGGCGGCGCGCGGCCCGGTGGGCGCTGTGGGCCGGCGCCATCATCGTCACGGTGGTGACCGGGCTGAGCCGGATCGCGCTCGGCGTGCACTGGATGAGCGACGTCATCGGCGGCTGGATCCTCGGCGCCGCCGTGGTCGCCGCGACAACAGCCGCCTTCGCCACCTGGCGTGACCGGGTCGGCCGCCGCCCCACCTCCCCGGTGAGCGACGGCGTCGTCGAAGAGGAGAGCCAACGAGAGCCAGAGCACCCGACCGCGTAGCGGGGAACGACACCGCCAGATGCCGGCACGGGTCGGACGACGGCGATCGCCCCGGGTTCATATGCTGACGGCTCCCTTCGACCGTCATGAGGTACCCCGATCGTGCAGTCGCCCCCGGACCGCGCCGATGCGTCCCACGCCGCGCGGCTCGCCAGCCACGCCACCGTCTCCACCACCCTCGCCCTGCTCAGCGACCGGCGACTCGGCCGCCTGGTCGAGAACGCGGAGCCGGTCGGCGCCGGAATCGGCGGCGCGGCGCTGTCGATGGAGGTCGAAGGGGTACGGGTCTTCGTCAAACGGATCCCCCTCACCGACCTGGAACTGCGGCCGGAGAACGTACGGTCGACCGCGAACCTGTTCCACCTCCCGACCGCCTGCCAGTACGGCATCGGCGGCCCCGGCTTCGGAGCGTGGCGGGAACTGGCCGCGAACGTCATGACCACCAACTGGGTGCTCAGCGGGCGCAACGGCAGCTTCCCGCTGATGTACCACTGGCGGGTCCTGCCCGGCGCGGTACCGACGCCGGAGGAGCACACCGACGTGGAGGGCGCCGTCGCGTACTGGGACGACTCACCGGCCGTACGAGAACGGCTCAGGGCGGTCGCCCGCTCCTGCGCCACCGTCGTCCTGTTCCTGGAACACATCCCCCTGACCCTGGACGAGTGGCTGACCCGGCAGGTCGGCGACGGTGCCGACGCGATCGACTCGGCGTGCCAACTGGTCGAACAGAGCCTGACCGGCGATGTCGCCTTCATGAACACCAACGGGCTGCTGCACTTCGACGCGCACTTCCGCAACGTCCTCACCGACGGGCGGCGGCTCTACTTCGCCGACCTCGGCCTGGCCACCTCGCCCCGGTTCGACCTCTCCCCCACCGAGCACGACTTCCTCCGGGCGAACTCCAGCCACGACCTCTGCTACACGATCACCGCGCTGGTCAACTGGCTGGTGTTCCGGATCGTCGGCGCCGCCACCCCGGCACCGTTCGGCGCGGCGGAACGCAACGAGCTGATCCGCCGGTACGCCAAGGGCGAGCAGCCCACACAACTGCCACCAGCGGCAACGGCGATCGTCAGACGGCACGCCCCGATCGCCGCCGTACTGAACGACTTCTACTGGACCCTGCACGGGGAGAGCCGCACCGCGCCGTACCCGTACGAGGAGGTCGAACGGGTACGCGCCGAGACCGGGTTCGAGTCGAGCGGGCTTCCCATCCGGGCGACATAGGGTGGCACGGTGAGATCGGTGAGCCAGCGGCCGATCCTGGCCCGGGCGTTCGGCGAGCCCGCCGGCAAAGGCCAGTTGGACCGACCTGCCCACGTGGTACGTGGTCGCCGCCCGCGACACCGTCGACGGCCCGGACGGGGCGCCCGTGTTCGTCCACGAGTCGATCCACCCCGAGGCGCAGCGCGCCATGGCTCGCCGCAGCGCATCGGTCACGGTCGAGTTGGACGCCTCGCACTCGGTCGCCGGCTCCCAGCCGGCCGGGGTTCAGGCAGGGAGCCAGCGGATCCGTCCGTGGGAAAGCGGTCCTCAGGGTGGATCTCGTGGGCGGTGGCATCCCGGTCCGCTCACTGCGGGCCGGCGAAGCCGCCCTTCGGAGCGATCAGTTCCAGGTTGGTTCCGTCCGGGTCGTTGAAGTACGCGACCTCGGTGCCGACCGCGTCCGGCGGCGTCACCTCGTCGGCGGCGAAGGTGTACGGCTCGCCGAGGAACCCGTACCCGGCGTCACGCATCCGCTCGTAGACCGATCGGAGGTCGTCGACCTGGAAGCAGAGGTGCATGGACCCGGGCCGGTTGGCGGCGGGCTGACTCCGCTCACCTACCGGGTCCTCGAACTGGATCAGGTCGATGCCAAGATTGCGCAGGTGGAAGGTGGCGTACCGCAGTTTCGAGCGGGACAGTCCCTGCGAGTGCGCGAACCCCGCCCCGTGCATGTTCTCGTCGTTGACCGCCGGGTCCGTCCCGGTCAACGCCCGGTAGAAGGCGACCGAGCGATCGAGGTCGGAAACGGCGATTCCGACGTGCGCGGCGGTATCAAGGCCGAACGTCGCATCCGCTGTGGTTGACATCGTGATTTCCCTTCGACAGGCCCCGGCTTCCATCCACCGGGTCGCGGTCGCGCCACCTCGTCTCGTGGCGGGGCCGACCCCATCGCAGTGCCCACTGGCGGCGAAGCTAACCCCTCCTCTGCGGTGAGGAGGGGCCCCTTATACATCCGAATCCGATAACAGGGGGCCCTTCCTTCAACTGCCGCGGCGGATGCGGCCGGCGTAGCGGGCTTCGAGGGCGTGGTTGTGGTCGTCGCCGGCCGGGATGTTCGCCGACAGGTACACCGGCGGTGTCTGACCGGCGTCGACCAGCCGGCGGACCACCTCGACCACGATCTGCTGGGCGAGCAGCGCCGCCGTGATCGAGGAGACCGCGCCGACGGCTCCCCCGCCGGGCAACGGCAGGGTGGCGTCGCCGTACGGGGCGCCGTTGTCGAGCACCACGTCGGCCAGGTCGGCGAGCTTGCGCCCGGACGGGTGACGGGACGGAACCTGACCCGAGTGCTCCCGGGAGGTGATCGCGATCAGGGGGTGACCGTGCTCCTTGACCAGGGTCGCGAACTCGACCATCGCCCCGTTCACCCCGGAGTTGGAGGCGAGCACGAAGACGTCCGACGGGCTGACCGGGACGAGTTCGTAGAGGCGGTGCGCCACCGCCGGGTCACGTTCCAGCATCGGACCGAGCACGCTCGCCGGGGCGCCACCGTGCAGCACCACGTCCCGCAGAGAGATCCGGTTCGTCGGCACCAGTCCACCGGCCCGCCCGGCGATCTCCATCGCGAGCGCCTCCGAGTGCCCGGTGCCGAAGGCGTGGATCACCCCGTCGTCGGTGAGCGCGGCGGCGATCAGGTCAGCCGCCCGGCGTACGCCTTCGCTCTGTTCCGCCGCCACCCGCGCCATCGTCTCGGTCACCACGGCCAGGTAGTTCTCCGCGCTCAGGGTCATGCCCGCCCTCCTCGTCCACGTTCGAGCGGCCGGTCGCGCCCCACTTCGGTGCGGCTCACTCGTACGGCTGCTTCGGCGCCTCGACCTGACGCCACGACTCCACGTCGAGGTACGGGATCTCCGCGTCGTTCACCGGGTCCCTGCCGAGCTTGTCGGAGTAGCGGCCGACGACCTCGACCCAGGTGTCCGGGGCGAGCCCGGTCGGCGCCGCACCGGCCAGACCCAGCTTGATCGGCCGGCCGTCGGCGGCGCAGCAGGAGAGGATCATTCGCGCCAGGATCGGTTCGCCGTTGGCTCCGGTGGCGACGAAGCCGGTGAGCTGGACCCGCCGGTCGCCGAGGGAGACGCCCTTGTCGAAGATGGCCCGGGAGGCGTAGTCGAGGACCGGAAGTTTCACCGGGTCGCCGTCGGGCAGCGGCGGGTAGTCCGAGAACGGCTGGCTGCCGAGCGCGGTGCCGGCCTGGTCCGCCGCGTACGAGCCGAGTGCCGGCGGTGCGACCAGCAGCAGGCCGAGCACCGGCAGGATGAGCAGCCAGCCGACCCGGGGCTCATGGTGGCCCTTGCCGCCGTGGTCGTGCCCGTGGTCGTCGCCGTGGTCGTGCCCTTGGTCATGCCCGTCCGGCTCGCCCCGGTTGGCGCGTGCGGCCGGGCGCAGGTCGTGCAGCAGGGTCATCACCGCGGCGACGATCAGCAGGAGCGCGGACGCGATCAGGAACGGCCGCAGCCCCTCCTTGACGTACCGCAGGTACATCTCGGTGAAGCTGGCCCTGAGCACCGCCCCGCCGAGCAGCAGCAACACGACCGCCTGAGCCTGTCGGTTCATGACCGCACCACCGCCTGTCGGTTCATCAGAAGACCACCGCTCCCACTCCGACCGCCACCAGGATGGCGAGCGCGAACGTCGCCGGGGCGAACCGGAACGCGAACCGGCGCCCGAACACTCCGGCCTGCATCGAAATCAGTTTGAGGTCGACCATCGGCCCGACGACCAGGAACGCCAACCGGGCGGTGAGCGAGAACTGGGAGAGCGACGCGGCCACGAACGCGTCCGCCTCCGAACAGATCGACAGGAGTACGGCGAGCACCGCCAACGCCAGGACCGACAGGATCGGGTTGTCGGCGAGGGTCTGCAACCAGCGCTCCGGCACCAGCACGTTGATGCAGGCTGCGGCCATGGCGCCGAGGACCAGGAAGCCACCGGCGTGCACCACGTCGTGCCGTACGGCCGACCAGAACGCCCGGCTCTTCGACAGTCCGTCGAGGTCGGGGCGGTGTGGCAGCCGGATCCAGTCGGCCCGGCCGAGCCGCAGCCAGAGCCAACCCATCACCATCGCCACGATCAGGCTGGCGACGCCCCGGCCGACCACCATCTCCGGGTTGGCCGGAAACGCGACCGCGGTGGCGGTGAGCACGATCGGGTTGATCGCCGGGGCGGCGAGCAGGAACGCCAGCGCGGCGGCGGGGGTGACACCCCGGCGGATCAGTGATCCGGCGATCGGCACCGCCCCGCACTCGCAGCCCGGCAGGATGACGCCGGCGCAGCTCGCCACCGGTACGGCCAGCGCCGGATGTTTCGGCAACGCCTTCGCCCAGAAGGAACGGGGTACGAAGACCGCGATCACCGCGCTGAGGACGACCCCGAAAACGAGGAACGGGACCGCCTGCACCATCACGGAGACGAAGACCGTGGTCCAGGTCTGCAACCGGGGGCTGGAGATCGCGTTGGCGACCGGTCCCCGGAAGACGACGAGCAGGACGAGGAGCGCGGCGAGCACCTCGACCGAGCCGATCCGGTCGCCGAAGAGACGACGCCGGCCGGGGCCGTCGCCGGCCGGATCTGTGGGGTGACTGTCAGTGGTGTCGGCGGCGGGCGGGATCGTCCAGTCGATCCCGTCGCCCGGCCTGGCGCGACGCTCGGTCGCTCGGTCGGGGGCGGTCACGGCGGTCTCGGCTCTCCTCGCTCGGCCTGGTTGCGGGGGCAGCTCACCTTAACCCGATCCCCGGTGTCCACCACCACACTCGATCGATCGGACCCTGTGCCTCGCCAGTGGTCGGTGCTAGCGTCGCCGAAACAACTTCACATCCGACAGGGGAGCGCACAGCGCTGAGAGTGCGGGATGACATCCGCAGACCCTCGAACCTGATCTGGGTAATGCCAGCGCAGGGAGTTCGGTCATGCTCCGGCCGCGCCGGAGTCCGGCGAGCCGCCGGGCCGAGGCGTGCGACTTCTCCTGGTTCATTTCGAGGACTGGGAGGCACCACCATGCAGGGCTCGACCCCCAACCGCTGGCGGACACTCGACATCGTCATCGCGTCCACGCTCAGCGTGGCGTTCGGTGTCATCTTCTGGGCCTGGGGCCTGCTCTGGAACGGTCCGGCCGACGCGATCCCGCTACCCGGGCGGGCATTCCTGTACGGCGTGTGGCTGGTCCCGGCCGTACTCGGCGCGCTGGTCATCCGCAAGCCCGGCGCGGCCCTCTACACCCTCACCCTGGCCGCGCTGGTCTCGGTCGCGCTCGGCACCAGTTGGGGCTGGACCCTGGTGATCCAGGGACCGGTCGAGGCGCTGGCAGCGGAACTGGCCTTCGCCGCGTTCGCCTACCGCACCTACCGCCTCCCCGTGGCGCTGCTCGCCGGTGCCCTGGCCGGGCTCGCCGCCGCCCTCTACGACGTCTTCGTCTGGTACCCGGACACCGCCTGGGACAGCTTCCGCCTTCCCTACCTGGCCATCACCACCGTCAGTTCCCTGGTCGTAGCCGGGCTCGGCAGCGTCGCCCTCACCCGGGCGCTGGCCCAGACCGGGGTGCTGGACCGCTTCCCCGCCGGCCGCGAACGCGCCACCGTCTGAGCACTCCACACGTGAGCAGAGTCGAGTTACGCGGGTTCGGCTGGCGGCACGCCGGGCGGAAACGCTGGGCGGTACGCGGACTGGACCTGCGGATCGAGGCCGGGGAGCGGGTGCTGCTGCTCGGGCCCTCCGGGGCGGGCAAGAGCACCCTGCTCGCCGCGCTCGCCGGGCTGCTCGCCGAAGACTCCGGTGAGCAACAGGGACGCATCGAGGTCGACGGGGTCGATCCGCGTACCGCCCGGGACCGCGTCGGCATCCTCTTCCAGGACCCGGAGAGCCAGCTCGTCATGGCACGGGCCGGCGACGACGTCGCGTTCGGGCTGGAGAACCGGGGGGTGCCGGCCGGCGAGATCTGGCCCCGGGTGGAGCAGGCCCTGCACCGGGTCGGTTTCCCCTACGGTCGGGACCGCTCCACCGCCGCCCTCTCCGGGGGCGAGCAGCAACGCCTGGCGCTGGCCGGCGTACTCGCGCTCCGCCCCGGTCTGCTCCTGCTCGACGAACCCACCGCCAACCTCGACCCGGCCGGGGCGGTCCTGATCCGGGACGCCATCGGCGCGGCGGTCGGCCGGGACACCACCCTGATCCTGGTCGAACACCGGGTCGCCGAGGCGTTGCCGCTGGTCGACCGGGTGGTGGTGCTGGAACCGGGCGGCGGTGTCCGGGCCGACGGCAGTCCCGCCGACGTCTTCGCCGCCCACGGCGACACGCTCGCCGAGGCCGGGGTCTGGGTGCCGGGCCGGTCGGTGCCCGCCCGAGGGTCGACCACCGCCGCTGGCGACGTGCTGCTCACCGCCGACCGGCTCGGCCTGCCACCCCGGCTGGCCCCGACCGATCTGACCGTACGGGCGGGTGAGGCGGTCGCCGTACTCGGGCCGAACGGGGCCGGCAAGACCACGATGGCACTGCACCTCGGCGGGCTGCTCAAGCCCGGCACCGGTCGACTGACCGCGAGCGCCGCCCTGGCCGGCCCGGACGCCGGCACCCCCGCGCACCGCTGGCGGGCCAGCGCGCTCACCCGCCGGATCGGCTCGGTCTTCCAGGACCCGGAACACCAGTTCCTCAGTCGCACGGTCTACGACGAACTGGCGCTCGGCCCGCGCCGGACCGGCCAGCCGGAGACCGCCGTACGAGCCACGGTGGAGGAGCTGCTGACCCGGCTCCGGTTGGACCTGCTCGCCGGCGCGAACCCGTACACCCTCTCCGGTGGTGAGGCCCGGCGGCTGAGCGTGGCGACCGCCCTGGCCACCGCACCCCGACTGCTCGTACTCGACGAACCGACCTTCGGCCAGGACCGGCGTACCTGGGTCGAGCTGGTCGACCTCCTCGCCGACCTGCGCGACGAGGGACACGGCGTCGTCACCGTCACCCACGACAGCGACTTCGTCGACGCGCTCGCCGACCGGACGGTGACGCTCACCGCCACCCGGGAGAGCAGCCCGGTCGCCGCCGGACCCGAGGAGCGCCGGAGGTGATCGTCACGGGTCCCGTCGGTACGCCGACCGCGCCGCTGGCCCGCCGCAACCCGGTCGCCAAGCTCGTCGCCGCGCTGATCTTCTCGTTCGCCCTGGTCGCCACGATCGACCCGGTCGCACCGGCGGTCGCGATCGTGATCGAACTCGCCGCGCTGCCGCTGTTCGGGATCGGCTACACCACCCTGGCCCGGCGGATCTGGCCGTTGCTGGTCAGCGCCCTCGGGGTGCTGGTCACCATGGTCCTCTTCGCCGCCGACCGGGGCGGTACGGTGCTGCTCGACGCCGGCCCGCTCACCGTCACCACCGGGGTGCTCCACACCGCACTGGGGTTGGCCCTGCGCCTGCTCGCGGTGGCCCTTCCGGGTCTGCTGGTCTTCGCCACCACCGATCCGACCGACCTCGCCGACGCGCTGATCCAGAACGTCAAGGCGTCCCCCCGGTTCGCGCTCGGCGCACTCGCCGCGTTCCGGATGCTGCCGCTGCTCGCCGCCGAGTGGCAACTGCTCGGCATGGCCCGGCGGGCCCGGGGCGTGGACGCCGGGCGCAACCCGGTGGCCCGGCTGCGACTCTTCGCCGCCACCGCGTTCGCCCTGCTCGTCGGGGCGATCCGCCGTGGCACCCGCCTCGCCACCGCGATGGACGCTCGGGGTTTCGACGGTGGTACGCCGCGTACGGTCGCCCGCCGTCAACGGTTCACGTCTGCCGATGCCGCGCTCGTCGCGGGCGCCGCCGTACTCGCCGGGGTGGCGTTGGGGGTGAGTGTCCTGCTGGGTACGTTCCAACCTCTGCTCGGTTGAGCCCAGCCACCGGAAGGATCCCGATGAACGTCGTCCTGTGGGCGGAAGCCGCCCCGGGCACCGTCGCCCTGTGGTTGCGCCCCTGGTCCGACGACGATCTCGAAACGCTGGTCGAGACCTACCGCGACCCGGCGCTACGCCGGTGGACCCGGTCCCCGGTGACGAACGAGCAGGACGCGGCGCGTTGGCTGGAGATCCGGCACGAGGGCTGGCGGAACGGGGACTACCTCAGCTTCGCCGTCCTGACCGAGGGGCAGGACGGGCGGCTGGTGGCGAACGTCGTACTCAAGTTGCGCGACGCGTCACGGCGAATCGGCGAGGTCGGTTACTGGACGGCCGCGTACGCCCGGGGTCAGGGTGTCGCGCCCCGCGCGCTCGAAGTGCTGACCTCCTGGGCTTTCGACACGTTCGGCGCCGACGGGCTAGAACGCCTGGAGCTGCTGCACCAGATCGACAACCCGGCGTCGTGTCGGGTCGCGGAGAAGAGCCGGTACGCCTACGAGCGGACCCTGCCCGCCCGGCCGCCCTTCCCGAACGACGGTCACCTGCACGTCCGGCGTCCCGGCTGACCGCCTCCGGTCGCCGGTGGGCAGCGGTCACCGTCGCTCGGCGGTGACCTTGGTGGCGGTGACCGTACCGGCGGAGTTGGGTCCGGCGACGGTGACCGTGTCGCCCGGTTTGAGGTCGGCGAGCGATCCGGCGCTGGCCACCGCCACGGTGGTGTCGGGGCTGGTCCGGACCGTGATCAGGGTGCCGTCGGCGGTCTGGAGGTAGACCGTGCTGCCGTCCACCAGCTTCACCGTGCCGGTGGTGGCCGGTGCCGCCCCGGCCTCGGCGCCGGGGGCCGCACCACTACCGCTGCCCCTGTCGGCACCGCTGCCGGTGCCGTCGGGGCGGTTGGCGGGGCCGCCGCCGGGGAAGCCGGCGAAACCGCCCGCGCCGCGCTGGCCACCCCGACCGATCGCGGCGGCCGGACCGCCGCCGGGCGGATCGCCGTACGACTTCTGCACCTGCACCCCGCCAACGAAGCCGCCGATCAGCAGCACCACCGCGCCGAGGTAGAGCGTCGCCCGGTTCCACCACCGGCGTCCCGCGACCGCCGCCAGTTCACCGGCCAGGTCACCGTGGTCGTCCACGGTCCGAGCTGCTCCTGTCATGCCTGCATCCCCGAGGTCATTCGTAACGGAGGGCGTCGATCGGGCGGAGGCCGGCGGCGCGGCTCGCCGGTACGCTGCCGAAGAAGAGTCCGATCGCGACGGAGACGCCGAGCGCCAGCGCGATCGAGCTGGGCACCACGACCGGCTTGACGCCGACGATGGTGAAGTGGCTGCCGATCAGGGCCGCTGCCACCCCCAGTCCTCCGCCGACCACGCTGAGCATGGTCGCCTCGGCGAGGAACTGGGTGAGGATCACCCGGCGTGGTGCCCCGAGCGCCTTGCGGATGCCGATCTCGCGGGTCCGTTCGGTCACCGTGACCAGCATGATGTTGGTGATTCCGATCCCGCCGACCAGCAGGCTGATGCCGGCCACCGCGCCGAGCAGGACGGTGAAGGTGTCCGCCGTCTCGGTCTGCGTCTGGAGCAGTTGGGCGGCGTTCTGGATCCGGTACGGCGCGCTCTGTCCCGCCGCACCGCCGACCGCCGCACCGCCGACCGCCGCACCGCCGACCGCGCCCCGACCGGTCCCGCCCCGGTTCGCCGCGTTACCAGCGGCTGGGCTGACCCGGAGACGCTGGTCGAGGATCGTGGCGACCTGGGCCTCGGCCTCGTCCACCCGATCCGCTCCCGTCGCCTCGACGATCACCGAGTTGACCGGCCCGTACCCGGTCAGCGTCTGCTGGACCGAGGTCAACGGCGCCACGGCCACGTCGTTGGCGTCCTGGAAGCCGGTACCGGAGCTCTTCTCCGCGAGCACACCCAGCACGGTGTAGAGGGCCCCGCCGACGGTCACCTGCGCGCCGAGCGGATCCGTACCGGGGAAGAGTTCGGTCGCCAGGGTCTGACCGATCAGCACCACCCGTCGGCCCTGCGCCACGTCCTCGTCGCTGAACGCGGAACCGGCCGCCAACGGCGTGTTCGACGCGCCCAGGTAACTCGGGTAGGTGCCGACGAACTGCGGCACCTGGTGATCGGCACCTTCGTAGGTGATGGTCGCCGAGGCGCTCACCACGGGCGAGACCGAGCGGACGTCCGGTGCCAGCACCGGGTCCTTCAGCGCCAACGCGATCGGTACGGTGATCGCGTTGGCGCTGCCGCCGCGCGCGGTGCTCTGCACGGTGAGCGTGTTGCTGCCCAGCGCGGCGATCCGGTCGGTGATCTGCTTCGCCGACCCGTTGCCGACCGCGACCAGCAGGATCACCGCGCCGACCCCGATCAGGACGCCGAGCATGGTCAACGCCGAGCGGAGCTTGTTGACGGTGATCCCGCGTACGGCGAACCGTAGGACCTCGAAGAAGCTCACCGGGCCCGCTCCAGTCGCGCGGTCGGCCACTCGCCCCGGTCGGTGCCGTCCTGACGCTGGTCACTGGCGATCTCGCCGTCGAAGAGGCGGACCAGCCGCTTGGCCCGGTCACCCACCTCCGACTCATGGGTGATCATGACAATGGTCCGGCCGGCGGCGTTCAGTCGATCGAAGATCGCCAGTACGTCCTCGGTCGACCTGCTGTCCAGGTTGCCGGTGGGCTCGTCGGCCAGGATCAGCGCCGGTTCGGTCACCAGAGCCCGCGCCACGGCGACCCGCTGCTGCTGGCCACCGGAGAGCTGGTTCGGTTCGTGTCCGGCCCGGTCCGCCAGCCCGACCAGGTCGAGCGCGGCCAGCGCCCGACGCCGCCGCTGCGCCGCCTTCACCCCGGCGTACGCCAACGGCAGTTCCACGTTCGCCACCGCGCTGGTCCGCGCGATCAGGTTGAACGCCTGGAAGACGAAGCCGATCCGGCGGTTGCGGACCAGGGCCAACTGCCGGTCGTCGAGTCGGCTGACGTCCACCCCGTCGAGCAGGTACTGCCCGGTCGTGGGGACGTCCAGGCAGCCCAGGATGTTCATCAGGGTCGACTTGCCGGAACCGGAGGAACCCATGATCGCCAGGTAGTCGCCGGACGCGACGGCGAGCGACACCCCGCGCAGCGCGTGCACGGTCGCCTCGCCCTCGCCGTACCGCTTGGTCAGCCGGCGTACGTCGAGCACCGGCCGGTCTGACGCGGTCACCGGCCACCTCCGGCCGCGCCGCCCCTCCGGGGGAACCCGCCGCCGCCGGTGAAGCCACCGCCGCCGGTCAGGCCGCCGCCCGGCCGGCCGCCACCGGTGGCCCCGCCGGGCGTGGAGAGACGGAGTACGACCAGTTCACCGGCCTGGAGCCCGGAGGTGATCTGCACCCCCTGGTCGCCGGTGAGGCCGACCTCGACCGGACGGACCACCGACTGGCCTCCCTCCGACACGGTCACCGTGTGCCGGTTGCCGACGGTGGTGAGCGCGGCCGGGTTGACGTAGATCGCGTCCTGCACCTGGCCGACCGTCACCGACGCCTGCACGGTCTGGCCGGGGCGGGCCCCCGGGGGCAGCTTGTCCACACTGAACACCACCCCGTACGTGACCACGTTGTTGCTGCTGCTGGCACTCGGGTCGATCGAGGTGAGCTTGCCGGTGGCGGTGGCGCCAGGCAGGGCGTTCCAGGCGACCGTGACCGGCTGGCCGACCTTGAGCCTGGTGGCGTCGGCCTCGGCGACCGAGGCGGAGACCTCCAGCCGGCTCAGGTCGGCGAGCTGGACGAACCCGGTCGACGAGCCGGCGTTCGAGCCGCCGCCCTGCTGTCCGCCGCCCTGCTGTCCACCGGCCTGCTGTCCACCGGCCACGGAACCGCCGGACGAGGCGCCCGACGCACCGGTGGAAGAGCCACCGCTGGCGCCGCCGACACTGCCGTTGACCGCCACCACGGTTCCGGCCATCGGCGCCTTCAGCACCGTGCCGTCCACCCCGTCCTGCGCCGCGTCGACAGCGAGCTGGGCGTTGGTGACCTGGGTCTGGGCATCGGTCGTGTCGGCGCCGGCGGCCTCGGCCCGGTCCCGGGCCGCCTCGGCCGCGTCCAGGTTCGCCCGCGCCGCGGTGAGCTGCCGGTTCGCCGAGGTCGGGTCCACCTTCGCCAACACCGCGTCCTTGGTCACCAGGTCGCCGACCTTGACCTTGATCTCGCTGACCGTGCCGGCGGTGCCGAAGGTCGCACTCGCGGTAGCCGCACTGCGCAGCGTGCCGGCGGCGGAGACGGTCGCGGTGACCGTGCCCTGCCCGACCGGAACGGTGCGGGTCGTGTCACCGGCCGCGGCCGAACTCGACTCGGGCCTGACGAACGAGGTGTAGGCCCAGAGGCCGCCACCGATGATCACCAACCCGAGTACGGCGTTGACGAGCACCGACGGTCGGCGCGGGAAGACCAGACGTCGCACCGGCATGCGCGCCAGCCTGAACGGTCAAACTCAGTGCAGCCCCGGGGTCAGCTCGGAGCAACCTGGGAACCGGGACCGGCGGCGACGGAGTCGGAATCCTCCATGATGGAGGGCAGCAGAACCCGGAAGGTCGCCCCCTGCCCCACCTCGGTGAAGAGGGCCACCTGGCCGCCGTGCCCCTGCACGATCGCCGCGACGATCGCCAGCCCCAGCCCGGAGCCGACTCCCTGGCTGCGGGTACGACTCGGGTCCACCCGGTAGAGCCGCTCGAAGATCCGGCCGGCGTGCTCCGGCGCGATCCCCCCGCCGGTGTCGGCGACCTCCAGCACCGCCACCTCACCGGTGGCCGGGCCGCTCGTACCGGGCCCGGGTGGGAGAGGTCGGGTCGACCGGCCGACCCGGACCGTGATCTCGGCCTCCGGCGGGGTGTGCTGCAACGCGTTCGCGACCAGGTTCGTCGCCACCTGACGCAGTTGGTGCTCGTCGCCGAGGACGGTGACCGGCTCCAGGTCCGCCCCGGCCGGGCCGAGCGGCACCAACCGGACCGGCCGGTCGGGGCGGCGGGCGTACGCGTCCCGGATCGTGTCGGCGGCGATCGCCAGCAGATCCACCGGGGCCCGGCTCATCGGCCGGCGCAGGTCCAGCCGGGCCAGGTGCAGCAGGTCCTCGACGAGCAGCCCCATCCGGGCCGCCTCGCTCTCGATCCGGCTCATCGTCTCGTCCAGCGCCGGACCGGGCGGGGCACCACCGCGTCGGTACAGCTCGGCGAAGCCGCGGATCGAGGTGAGCGGCGTACGCAGCTCGTGCGAGGCGTCCGCGACGAACTGCCGCAGCCGCTGCTCCGAGGCGGTACGGGCGGCCATCTCGGCACCGATCCGGTCGAGCATGACGTTCAGGGCGATCCCCAACCGGCCGGGCTCGGTGTGCGGGTCGGCGTCCTCCACCCGACGGGCCAGATTCCCGGCCGTGATCTCGGCCGAGAGCCGCTCCATCCGGGTCAGCGGGCGTAGACCGATCCGCACCACCAGGGCCGCGACCAGGCCGAGCACCAGCAGTACGAGCAGCATCACCGACCCGTCGATCAGCAGCAACCCGTCGGCGGTGGCGTCGACGTCGCGCAGCGACAACGCCACCACGGCCAGCCCGCCGTTCACGGTGGGGGCGACCAGCACCCGCCACCCGCTGCCGTCGTCGATCGCGTCGACGGTGAACGGCTCACCGGCGTCGGCCCGCTGCGCCAGCGCGGCGAAGCCGGCCAGCCGGGGCGGGGAGAGTTCCTCGTTGGAGAGGACCGCGATCAGCACGGTCTGGTCCGGGTGGTAGATCACCACCGCCTGCCCTGGCCCGGTCGGCAGCGGGCGGCCCGCCCGCCCCGGAGCGGACCCGTGCTCCGGCAGGAGCCCCGCCATGTACGGGCGGATCGAGCGGTTCAACTGCTCGTCCACCCGATCGGTGAGGTACGAGCGGAGCAGCACCAGTCCGGCCGCGTTCGCCACGATCAGGGCGATACCGGTCAGTACGGCGATCACCACCACCAGCCGCGCCCGCAGCGTCCAGTGGCTCCAGCGGCGTACCCGCGACAGTCGACGCCACCAACGTCCGACCGGCGGCGGCACCGTCCAGACCGGCGTGCCGGTCACTCGCCGGCCGCCCGGGGCAACCGGAGCGCGTAGCCGACACCCCGTACCGTCTGGATCAGCGGCGGGTCCGAGCGGTCGATCTTCTTGCGCAGGTAGTAGACGTACGACTCGACGATCCGGCCGTCGCCACCGAAGTCGTAACTCCAGACCCGGTCCAGGATCTGCGCCTTGCTCACCACCCGACCGGCGTTCACCATCAGGTAGCGCAGCAGGTTGAACTCGGTCGGCGACAGGTCCACCAACCGGCCGGCGCGGCGTACCTCGTGCGCGTCCTCGTTCAGCTCCAGGTCGGCGTAGCTGAGCACACCCGGCTCCGGTTCGACCCGGCTACGCCGCAGGATGGCCCGGATCCGCAGCACCACCTCCTCCAGGCTGAACGGCTTGCTCACGTAGTCGTCCGCGCCGACGGTCAGCCCGGAGATGCGGTCCTCCACGGCGTCCCGGGCGGTGAGGAAGAGCACGGGTACGCCCCGGCCGTTGCCGGTCGCCCGCAACTGCCGCGCCACCTGGAAGCCGTCCAGGTCCGGCATCATCACGTCGAGTACCACGAGATCGGGCTCGAACTCGGCCGCGGCGGCGAGTGCCTCATGTCCCCCGTACGCGATCCGCACCTCGAAGTCGATCAACCGTAGGGTGGCCGAGAGCAACGCACAGATGTTCGGCTCGTCGTCCACCACCAGCACCCTGGTCGACCGTCGGGCCTGCTCTCCTGCCGGTTGGCGCACCGCCGGACCCCCTCCCCCTCGAACGTCGGCTCATCTTTAGCCGAGCCCGCTGGGAGGGACCTGGGAATCAGATCGCGTTCCGCTGGGGATTCACCAGTTGAGGACCACTTCGTCGCTCTCGGCGAGGCCGGTGGTGATCTCGACGTACTGGTCACCCCGTACGCCGATGGTCACCTGGCGGGGCTCGGTGCCGCCGGCCGGGGTCCGGACCAGGACCTCCCCGCCGGACGGGCCGGTGGTGGCGCCGTCGGCGGCGGGCGGGGCGGCCTCCGGATGGACCGCCGTCGCCGGGGCCCGCAGCACACCGGTCACCGACTCGACCGTGACCCGTACGTTCGCGGTCTGCCCGACCAGCGCGTCGGCGGGCACCTGGTCGAAGCTGAGCAGCGCGCCGTAGCGGACGAGTGGCCCGTCGACGGTGCCGACCGGGTCGACCTGGGTCACCTTGGCCGGCAACTGCTCACCTGGCCGGTCGGCGAGGATGACGGTCGCGGCCAGGCCGACCGCGAGTCGCCCGGCGTCCGCTTCGGGAAAACTCGCCGCCACCTCCATGCCGCCGACGTCGCCCAGGGTGATGAAGGTGCCGCCGTTCACCGCGCTACCGACGCCACCGGCCACGGAGAGGATCCGGCCGGCGATCGGTGCGGTGATCGTCGCGCCGGCCAGCACCTCCTCGGCATCTGCCAGGTTCAGCTCGGCGCTGGTCACCTGTTGCTGTGCCCGGAGTACGGGGTCCGGGCCGCCCGCCGAACCGGAGCCACCCCCGCCGGGGCAGTTCCGGTCCGTACCGCCGCTCTGGCCCGGCCCACCGGAACCGGTCGGCGGGGCCGACGCACCGGGACCGGACGCCCCCGGTGACCGGGACTGCCCGGCCGACGTCGACGGGGCCGACGGTGTCGGCGTGCCGGACTGCGGCGGTGTCCCCGCTGGGGCGGACGGGCTCGGCGTGCGGGAACCGCCCGGTGTCGGCGTACCGGAACCTGGCGCGACGGCCGTGCCGGGACCTGGCGCGACGGCCGTGCCGGCACCCGTGCCGCCGGTAGCGGTTCCGCCGCCACCTCCGCCCGCCGTGCCACCGGGCTGGGCTCCGCCGCCCGGGGCGCAGCCGTCGTCGGGGACCGCTGACTGCCGCTGCTGCGCGGTGTCGAGCGCGGACCGGGCTTCGGTGAGCGCGTCCCGGGCGGAGTCGACCCGCTGCTGGGCATCGGCGGGATCGAGTCTGGCCAGGAGCGCACCGGCGCTGACCTGGTCACCCGCGCGTACCTTGACCTCGGTGACGGTGCCGCGACCGGCAAAGCCGAGAGCCCGGGTCTGCGCCGGTCGGAGGTTGCCGATGGTGGCGATGGCGAGGGTGACGTCGCCACGATCCACCCGGGCGGTCGCCGCCGGGCGGGATGGAACGGCTGCGTTGCCGGTCAACGCGTACGCCGCCACCGAGCCGGACAGCACGAGTACGACGGCGACGCCACCGGACAACCACCACACCCGCCGGCCGCGCACCGACGCACCCAGGCCGATCCCCATGACCGGCGAGTGTGCTCACCCCGGCTCGCAATTGGCTCGGCCAGACCTCGGAATTTCCTGAAAGTCCCGGCCGGGAACGTCACCGGCGGTGGGGCGCCGCGATTCCCAGCCGGTGTCGAGCTGGATCCGATCTGGCGCCGAGGTGCGGACGGTTGCCTGTGCGAGCGCCTCCGGGATCCGCTCACCCTCCCGGTTCCCGAGGCGCCGACCCGAGGGAGGTTTCGGTGGCGGTGTGGAGCTGGCGGACGCGCTGGACGTCGACCGTGGCGGTGGGATCAGCGGCCCTGATTCTCCTGGCCGCCTGCGGCGGCGGCAACGCCAGCGGTCAGGATGCGGCTACACCGGCGGCTGGTGGTCGAACCGGCGCCATGGCCGCGTACGTCGACTGCCTGAAACAACAGGGAATCGACGTACCTGACACCCCGCCCACCGGTCGACCATCTGCCCGGCCCCGGCCCGACGGCTCCGGTCGACCGTCGAGCTGGCCGTCCGGACGGCCGTCCCGTTTCCCCTCCGGGCGGCCGTCCGGTCAGCCGTCGCCGGGTGCGTCCGGCTGGCCGGGCGGCAATCGGGGGCTCGGCGGCGGCTTCGCCGCCCTACGTCCGTCCGGTGTGGACGATGCGACCTGGCAGAAGGCGCAGCAGGCGTGCGTGTCCACGCTGCCCAGCGCCGGACCGGGCCGACGTGGCGGCACGGGCCAGCCGGGCGGCCGACCGGACCCGGGCTCCGCGTACGCCAACTGCCTCAACGACCACGGCGTGCCGCCGGCACCCGTCCTGAACACCGCCGACCCGAAGATCAGTGCGGCGGTGGAGGCGTGCAAGGTGCTCAGCCCGGCTCCGTCCCCCGCCGCGGGCTGAGCCCGCGTCCGGCCCGTCGCCGACAGCCGGTCCCGGTCAGGACATCAGCGACGGCGGCACCGGTACGCCCAGGTGTTGCAGAAGGCGGCCGAGCTTGTGGTCGAGGTCGACGCCGACCGTGGTGATCTCCGGACGGCCGTACGAGCCGAGGGTGTGGCTCGGCTGGTCGATCGTCATGGTCGTGCCGCCCGCGCCCTGCACGATCGCGAGATGCAGTGGGACGTACGCCAGCACCGTGGGGTCGTGGCGAAACATCCGCTCCGCGATGACGTGGTCGCCCATCAGGTACTCGACGCCCCGTGCGGTGTCGCCGGCGAGACCCATCAGTGGCTGCACGTCGAGACTCCAGAAAATGAAGAAGGCGTACGGCGCCTGCTGGCGAGCCATCTCGACCACCTCGGACCAGTCCGCCCTCCGTTCCACCATGGCGGCGATGCTGGCGGTGTCCAGGGCCGGCACGGCCGCCTCGTACCGTCGACGGAAGTCGTCGAACGGGGCGTCGACCGGGATGGTGAGCCGTCGCGCCTGGTAGTCGGTTTGCTGGGCCTGTTGGGCGACCATGCGCACCCCCCTCGATCTCCGCCCTGGGTGACAGCGCGCCGGGCGTGGCGGGCTCCACCTCGGCACGGTACGCCGAACCCGTGGGGATTGGCCCGGAACGTCGGTTCTGAGGGGGGTCGGCGGCGCATACTGACCCGGACAGTGATCAACGGGTCCGAGGAAAAGCGATGACCGGTTACGGCTCGGACATGGGTTACGGCTCGGACATGATCGAGACGAGCTACGTACAGGGACCCCGGACACGTTTCGCGTACCGCCGGTTCGGGCCCGCCGGGGGCGTACCCCTCGTGCTGACCGCTCGTTTCCGGGGCACCATGGACCACTGGGACCCCGCGTTCCTCCAGATCCTCGCGCTCGAACGCGAGGTGATCATCTTTGACAACGCGGGGGTCAGTCTCTCCTCTGGCGAGACCGCCAGCAGCATCCACGGGATCGCACTGACCACGATCGAGTTCGTCGAGGCGCTCGCACTGCCGCAGCTCGACCTGCTCGGCTGGTCCATGGGCGGATACGTCGCCCAGGATGTCGCCCTGACCCGGCCGGACCTGGTCCGGCGGCTGGTGGTGGCGGCGAGCGGGCCCGGTGGCGTACCGCAGACGCCGCCCCGCCCCGAACGGGTGCCGTCGGTGATGCGCAAACCCGAACTGGACGACGAGGACCTGCTCTATCTCTTCTTCCCCGAGAATCCCCGGGGGCGGGCGGCCGGATCGGCGTCGTTACGCCGGATGAACCTACGGCTCGACGGAAGCCGGGCGGCCGTCGGACCGGAGAGTGTCGCCGCCCAGATCGTCGCGATCACCAACTGGAACGCGGGCGAGAACTCGGCGTGGGCACGACTCGACCAACTGACCATGCCGGTGCTCGTCGCCAACGGCGCACACGACATCGTGGTCCACGCCTACCAGTCGTACGCCATGTCGCAGCGGCTACCGAACGCCCGGGTCCTGCTCTACAGCGACGCCGGCCACGGCTTCCTCTTCCAGCACCCACAGGAGTTCGGCGAAGAGGTGCTGTCGTTCCTCGCCGCCGACGCACCGATCGGGATCAGCGACGTACGCGACTGAGCCGGGCCGAATCACACCGAGAGTCACCTTTCACGGCGGACGGTCACCACATCGATCGACCACACATTGTCGAAGCCGCATGTTCGCATCGCTGCCGTGACCAAGACACCTGCCGTTCCCCGGGCCTCGCGAAATTGGCGCCACACACTGCCCGAAACGGAGTCACCCATGGGTCACGATCACTCTCATCACGGCCACGACCACGGCCACACTCACGAGCACGGCCACGACCACGACCACGAGCTGTCGCCGGCGCTCGACATGGCCGTACCGGACGCGGAACTCTCGCCGTCGGACCTGTCCCGGCGTGGTTTCCTGCGCAACGCCGGCCTGCTCGGTGCCGGTGCCGCCGCCGCGTCCGTGCTCGCCACCCCGGAACTGGCGCACGCGCACGGCTCGGAATCGCACGACGACCGGGACCGCACCGGTGGCTTCCAGTGGCTCGCCGGTGACCACCACATCCACACCCAGTACAGCTCGGACGCGCAGTACCGGGTGATCGACCAGGCGCGGCACGCGCAGGCGTACGGTCTGGACTGGATGGTCATCACCGACCACGGCAGCGTGGCCCACGCCAAGATCGGCGTCGACAAGGTCAACCCGGACATCGTCGCGGCCCGCGCACAGCTCAAGGACCTGCTGATCTTCCAGGGCATGGAGTGGAACATCCCCGCCGCCGAGCACGGCACCGTCTTCGTCCACCCCGGACGCAACGAGGTCGCCGTACTCAAGGAGTTCGAGAACGGCTTCGACGGCTCGGTCACCGGCACCTCCGGCCCGGGTGCGGCGAACGAGGCGCTCGCCATCGCGGGCGTCAAGTTCCTCGCCGAGGCGGTACGCAAGCGCCGCGTCGACGGTGCCCTCTTCCTCGCCAACCACCCGGCCCGCCGGGGCGTCGACTCGCCGCACGAGATCCGGGCCTGGCGCGACGCCGACCCGACCGTGGCGATCGGCATGGAGGGCGCCCCCGGCCACCAGGCCGCCGGCATCCCCGGCGGAACCGGCCGAGGCCGCGGCTACTACGAGAGCAGCCCGGGCGCCGAGTCGTTCCCCGGCTACCCGCTGGAGAGCTACCGCACCTGGGGCGGCTTCGACTGGATGACCTCCACCGTCGGTGGACTCTGGGACAGCCTGCTCGCCGAGGGCAAGCCGTGGTGGATCAGCGCCAACTCCGACTCGCACGTCAACTACCTGGACACCTCCCAGCGGGGTCCGAACAGCAACTTCGACGTCGACGGCAAGCACGCCGACCCGGTACGCGGGCCGCTGCTCACCGCCGCCGGGGACTACTGGCCGGGCTTCTACAGCCGTACCCACGTCGGCGCCAGCAGCGACAGCTACCGCGCCGTCATGGACGGCCTGCGCGCGGGCAGGGTCTGGGTCGACCACGGCGGGCTGATCCGTGGCCTCGACGTACGGGCCCGGGTCGCCGGCGACCGGCACCGCGACTCCGGCACCCCGCTCGGCGGCGTGCTGCGGGTCCGCCGGGGCGAGCAGGTCGAGGTGACCATCGACATCGACCTCGCCACCGGTCCGAACTGGTCGCAGTTCGTGCCCAAGCTCGCCCGGGTCGACGTCATCGCCGGTGCCGTCACCGGACCGGTACGCGACGGCGACACCTTCACCGCCCCTCGTACGCGGGTGGTCAAGTCGTTCGAGGTGAGCGCCAAGAACAACGGCCGGGTGTCGTTCAGCTACCACTTCGGCCGGGTGAACGAGCCGTTCTACCTGCGGCTGCGGGGCACCGACGGCAACCGGAGCGCCACCGGCCTGATGGGCGCCCCGGTCGACCCGCACGGCCCGGCGATGGACGTCGTCGGCGACGCCGACCCGTGGGCCGACCTCTGGTTCTACGCCAACCCGATCTGGGTGCTGCCGAAGTGACGCACCTGAGCGTCAGCCTCGGACATCGGGGCATCAGCCTCGGACACCGCGACGACCTCGATGCGGAGCAGTGGCTGCGCGACGTCGTGCTGCCGCTCAGCCTGCCGGACCTGACCGCCTGTACGCACCTCATGCGGGAGCCGTACCCGCACGTGGCGTTGAGTTTCGCCGGCACGGGACTGGACTCGGCGGCGTTGCCACCGGTGCCGCCCGAGCTGCGGGACGCGGCCACGGCCGCTGCGGCCGAGCACGCCACCCGCCGCTCCGGGCGGGCGGTCTACTTCGCCGGGGTCGAACGGCTCGTGGGCACGATCACGGTCAGCGAACTGCTGGACTGGAGTGCGATCGACCAGGTTGCCGTACTCGGCGGCGCGCCGGCGCAGCCGGAGACCCGGATCCACACCCGGGACTTCGTACGTCCCCAGTGGCGCAACGGTCAACTGGTGCTGACCACGCAGCCGGCCCGGGGCGGCATCCTCGTTCCCTTCGAGATGCCCGACCCCACCCCCTGCTGCGCCGACCACTGAAGGAAGGGCCCCTTCTTATCGCTTTCTGTATAGGAAGGGGCCCCTCCTCACCGCTCGACGAGCCGGGATCAGCTTCGCCGGAAGGCGTACTGGCGGGCGGAGCGGGCGCTCTGGCTCTGCCCGACTCCGCCCGACCGGCCGTTCCTGACCGGTGGGCCGGACTTCGGCGCCACCGGTCGCGGTGCCCCCGGGGTACTGGTCCCCGGGACGTCGACCCGAGGCGTGTCGTTCGCCGGGGTGGCGTTCTCCGGCAACTCGACCGGTACGGAAAGCCCCGTCGGGTCGGGCTTGCGCCCCGGTACCGGCGCCACGAACGCGATGTCACGCTTGGGCTGCTGACCACGTCGTTTGTTCGACTTACCAGGCATCTGGGTCTCCTCTGGCAGATCTCCGCCCCGGGTCGCGATCGGACGCGGGAGGGTCGGGTGAGAACGGGAGGTGCCCGGACGGTCTGGTCCAGCGGTCGTTCCCCATGGCGGTCACCTGGAACGTGACGGCCCTGTTGGTCACGTACCTGTCGGATGCGAGATGCCCGACCGGTAACGGTGCTCAGGAAACCGTGGGAAGCGTGGACGTCCGGAACACGGGGCCCACGGCGGAACGCGGTGGGCCGGCACGGTGCACGGGGACGTCAGTAACGCATGGAGGCACGGTAACCCTGCGTCCCGCCCCGACGCATCCGATTTAGCTCCACCCCGCCTCGTCCGGGAGCGGTGGCCGATCACGGTGGTTCCGGGCCGGTGGTGGTGCGACCATCAACAGCATGCTGATCGCGTTTTCGGTGAGCCCGCTCGGTGGCGGGGAGTCCGTGGGTGATGCCGTGGCCGAGGCCGTCCGGGTGGTCCGGGAGTCCGGGCTGCCGAACCAGACCAACGCCATGTTCACCCTGGTCGAGGGCGAGTGGGACGAGGTGATGGCGGTGGTGAGGCAGGCTGTCGACGTACTCTCCGCGCAGGCACCCCGGGTGAGCCTGGTCCTCAAGGCGGACATCCGGGCCGGGGTGACCGACGCGATGACGGCGAAGGTGGCGCACATCGAGGCCCGACTGGCCGAGCAGTGACCGCCGCCCGCTCCGCGCCCACCGGCCAGGGTCCGCCCACCGGCCAGGGTCCGCCCACCGGCCCGGCCATGCCCGCACCCCGGCTGCTGATGTGGGACATCGACGGAACCCTGGTGCACACCGGCGGGGTCGCGAAACTCGCGTACGCCGAGGCGTTCACCGCCCTGACCGGGGTGGCCTGGCGGCGGATGCCCGACACGGCGGGGCGGACCGACCTGGACCTGGCCGCCGAGGCGTTCACCACGCACGGGGTCAGCGACTACGAGCCGTACCTGGAGGAGTTCTTCCTCCGATACGCCGCCGCCTTCACCGCCCGCCGGCATCTCATCCCCGAACTGGGAAAGGTCCTGCCCGGGGTCGCCGGGGTGCTCGCCGGTCTGGTCGGTCACGCACACGTGACCCAGACCCTGGTGACCGGCAACATCCCGGCGGTGGCGGTGGACAAGCTGGCCGCCCTCGGTCTCGGTGCCGGTCTGGACCTCGACATCGGCGGCTACGGCCGGCACGACACCGTGCGCGCGGCGCTGGTCAGACAGTGCCGCGAGCGGGCCGAGGCCAAGTACGGCCGCCGCTTCGCGCCCGCCGACATCCTGGTCATCGGCGATACCGTGCACGACGTGGCGGGCGCCCTCGCCAACGGGGTCACCGCGGTCGGCGTCGCCAGTGGCCGCACCGGTGCCGCCGAGCTCACGGCTGCCGGCGCGCAGATCGTGCTCACCGATCTGGCCGACGTGGAACCGGTGGTACGCCTGCTCGCCGGCACCGGCCACGTCACCGAGCCACGTCACCGGGCCGACCGACGTCGCCGGCCGGCTCTGGAGGTATCGGGCTAGCTGGTGGCGACGTGCGGTGCGACCGGGTTCGGCAGGGCGCCGCCGAAGCGGCGGTCACGCTGCGCGTACAACTCGCAGGCGTACCAGAGGTGCCGGCGGTCGAAGTCCGGCCAGAGTACGTCCAGGTAGATGAGTTCGGCGTACGCGCTCTGCCAGAGCAGGAAGTTGGAGGTGCGCTGCTCGCCGGAGGGGCGCAGGAAGAGGTCGACCTCGGGCACTTCGGGGTGGTAGAGGTACCGGGCGACCATCTTCTCGTTGACCTTGGACGGGTCGATCTTGCCAGCGGCGACGTCGCGGGCGATGGCGGCGGCAGCGTCGGCGATCTCGGCCTGCCCGCCGTAGTTGACGCAGAACTGGAGCGTCAGTTTGGTGTTGCCCTCGGACATCTCCTCCGCGGTCTGCAACTCGGAGATCACGCTCTTCCAGAGTCGCCCGGCCCGACCGGACCAGACCACCCGCACGCCGAGGTCGACCAGTTGGTCCCGGCGCCGCCGGATGACGTCCCGGTTGAAGCCCATCAGGAAGCGCACCTCATCCGGTGACCGCCGCCAGTTCTCGGTGGAGAAGGCGTACGCGGAGAGGTAGGGGATGCCCATCTCGATCGCGCCCTCGATGGTGTCGAAGAGGGAGAACTCTCCGGCCTCGTGACCCTTGGTACGGGGCAGCCCGCGCTCCTTGGCCCACCGGCCGTTGCCGTCCATCACCACCGCCACGTGCTTGGGCACGGCGCCGGCGGGCAGTGCCGGTGGCCGTGCTCCGGAAGGGTGCGGTGTCGGCTCGATCAGCTGCCGGCGGGTTCCGCGCGACGTGGAACGGATCACTGTGCTCTCCCCCTGTTCCGACCTGGAGCCTGCTCCCCCGGCCGGTCTTCCGATCAGTCTGACCCGCCCCGACCTTCGACGTCGGCTCGGTGAGCCTGGTCAGGGCGGTGGGGCTGGTCACCACGGTCGGGTCGATCGTCTCGATCAACCAACGGCAGCGAGCGTAACGCGCGCTCGAGATGCCATTGCAGGTGCGCCGCGACCAGGCCGCTGCACTCCCGCCGGTGCCCGGCCTCGGCGGCGTCGGCCACTCGCCAGTCGCCCGAGCTGAGGGCGGACATCAGGTCGATGGTGGCCGGTGCCGGGTGGGCCGCGCCGGGTGGGCGGCAGTCCGGGCAGACACAACCCCCGGCCGGTACGGAGAACGCCCGGTGTTGTCCGGGTGTGCCGCAGACGGCGCAGGCGACCAGGGCCGGCGCCCAGCCGGCCAGTGCCATGCCGCGCAGCAGGTACGCGTCGAGCACCAGGCTGCTGGCGTGGCTCCCCTCGGCCAGTGCGCGCAGCGCGCCGAGGGTGAGTTGGAACAGCCGCAGCGACGGTTCACGCTCGACCGGGGTGAGTCGCTCGGCGGTCTCCGCGATGGCACTGGCGGTGGTGTATCGGGGGTAGTCCTCCAGGAACCGCCGCCCGTACAGGTCGATTCCCTCGACCTGGCTCACCGTGTGCAGCGGACTGCCGAGGTTGCCCTCCGGGTCACCGGCGAGTTGGAGGTCGACGTGACCGAACGGCTCCAGGCGGGCACCGAAGCGGGAGGTGGTCCGGCGTACCCCACGGGCGACCGCCCGCAACCGGCCGTGTCGCCGGGTCAGCAGGGTGATGATCCGATCGGATTCGCCGAGTTTCTGCACCCGCAGGACCACCGCGTCGTCGCGGTAGAGCTGTCTGCGGTAACCGGCCATCCGCCCATTCTCTCCTGCCTCCGGTCGACCGCCGCACACCCGGGTCGGACGCCTCCGCCGGCCGTGCCGGACGGCACCGGGCACGGCGACCCTGAGCCCGTATCAGGGTCTTCCTCCGCCGGGGGCGGAGCCGGGTGTGGCGACCCTGAGCCGATATCAGGGTCCTTTCTCCGGGACAGATGCGTGGCTCGGCCCTGATGTCCGACTCGGCGTTCGCACGTAGCCTGACGTGCATGAACACGTTCCGAACCGTCTCCGCCCTCACGGCGGGGGCGCTCGCACTGGGCCTCCTCGCCGCATGCAACGACTCCAGCCTCGGGGAGCGGCGGCTCGACTTCGACCAGACCGAGGCCGTCAAGATCAACAAGATCACGGTGGCTCCTGGTGCCGGCGACGTCGTGGTGTCGACCGGGGCGGTCGACACGGTCCGAATCAAGCGGGTGATCCGCTACCGAGGCGCCCAGCCCAGCGACGACACGTTCCGAATCGACGGGACCGAGTTGCGGATCGACACCGAGTGCGGGTCGAGCTGCAGCGTCTCGTACGACATCCTCGCGCCGACCGGGGTCGCGGTCGGCGGGGAGAACGGCTCCGGCGACGTCAGCCTCTCGGACGTGGGCGATGTCGACGTGAAGGTCGGCTCCGGTGACGTCACCCTGGCCAGGGTGACCGGCACGGTCCGGGCCGAGACCGGCTCGGGCGACATCAACCTGCGCCGGGTCGAGAAGGCGGCGACGGTACGCACCGGGTCGGGCTCGGTGACCGGGGACGACCTCGGAAGTACGGTCGAGGCCACCACCGGCTCCGGGGACATCACCCTGGCGATACGGACGGCGGGCTCGGTGAAGGCACACGCGTCGAGCGGTTCGATCGGGCTGACGGTGCCCCAGGGGGCGTACCGCGTCGAGGCGCACAGTTCGTCCGGGACGACCCGTTCCGATCTCCAGACTGATCCGGCCGCCAGCCATCTGCTCGATCTGGAGACCGCTAGCGGAGACATCACCCTTACCCGGCGCTGACCGGGTCAGCGCCGGGCCGGGTCACGGTCGACGGGCACGGCACCGGTCTCCTGGACGCGGTCGGACCGGCCGGCGTCCGGGGCCTGACCGCTCTCCCCTGCCCCACCGTCGCCTCCGGGCCGCCCGCTGTCGCCGTCGCTGCGACCGGGACCGGGACCGGAGCCGGAGCCGGAGCCGGAGCCGGAGCGCTGGGCGGGGATGGGCAGCGGGTGACCGTCGAACCGGGGGTTGGCCGACCGGTTCGGCCCCGCCGCCGTGGTGCGGCGCGGGCCGGCGCCGGGCAGCAACGCGGTCGGGCGGCGCGCGGCCACGTCCTCCATCCAGCCGAAGAGCCCGACGGCCAACGCGACCAGGGTGGTGACCACGAGCAGCCGGACGGTGGTGCCGGTGAAGTCGTGCAGGCGCCATCCGGCGCGGACCATCAGCGCGGTCAGGCCGATCACGATCGGCATGTGCCAGAGGTAGATGGTCAGCGCCCGCCGGTTGAGCACCGTCACCGCACGGCTGAAGATCTCGTTGCGCTCCACCCAGGCGGCTCCGCTCGGAGCAAGGCCGAGCAACAGCAGGGTGAAGCCCGCGGACCAGAGCCCGTTGCCGAGCCGGATGTCGTTGAGGTCGAAACCCCGGGGACCGGGGTGGGTGAGGAACCAGGCGGCGCCGGCCCCGGCCAGCGCGACGGCGACCGGGACGAGCACCCGTCGGGAGAGCCGTCGGAGCAGTCCGTCGTGGTGGGCGAAGCCGATCAGCCACGCTCCGAAGTAGAGCCCGAAGTCGCCTACCACGGCAGGGGCGGTGGGGAAGCCGAATTCCACCACGGCCAGCAGGACGTACGGGGCGGCGAGAGTGGGGAGCGGGTAACGCCGGAAGAGCCAGAGTGCGAGCGGTGAGGCGAGTACGAACCAGAGGTAGTCGCGCAGGTACCAGATCGCGCTCAACGCGAGCGCACCCCAGGTGTTGCTCGGCGGGTCGGCCACGGGTGCGATCCAGAACACCAGCCGCCAGCTGACCGGTAACCCGGTGAGCAGCATCGCCGGCACAAAAAACACGGCGAGTAACCAGAGCGACGGGAGGAGTCGGCGGAGTCGGCGGCCTACGGCCCTGTTGCCGGAACGGTCCAGGGAGGCGGCCATCAGCGATCCGGCGAGCGCGAACATCACCGACATCGCCGGGAAGGCGATGGTCAGGAACGCCCAGCCAGTGGTGTGGTAGACGACAACTCGGACGATTGCCAGAAAACGGATCAGATCCACATATCTGTTTCGCATCAGCCTGCATCTAAACCGGGGCAACAGGGGGCGTACGTAGCCCTACCCTGCCGGGCCGCCGCTTGAACGATGCAGCGGGTGACCCATAGGTGAACAATCCCATGAGATCGGCCTATATGCAGTGAAGATGCAATGAGGTATAGAGCGCCACTGCGCGACTCGCCGCGTACGGGCGTCAGTCGTCGTAGTTCGGGACCGTACCCAGCGGATACCCGCAGAACTCGGCACCCACCAGTCCCGCCGTCTCCCGCTCCCCGGCCCGCTCACGGACCGTGTCGGCATACCGCTCCGCGTCGTCACGCGGGTCGTACCCGATCCGCCGGCCCTCGGCGAGCGACCACCACCGGCGGGTGTTGCGACTGATCCCCCAGAGCACCTGGAAACCGGCCGCGTCGGTCTCCAGGCAGGCGGTGACCAGCCGCGCGCAGTCGTCCGGCGAGATCCACATGTCCAGCCCGCGCAGTCCGGGCGGTTCGGGGAAACAGGCCCCGAGCCGGAGCGCGAAGACGGACATGCCGAAGCGGTCGGCGTAGAGGCTGCCCAGCGACTCGACCGCGGCCTTGCTCCAGCCGTAGTAGGTGTCCGGACGAGGAAACGCGGCTGCCGGCACACCGTCCGGCCCGGCCGGTGCGGGCACCCCGGCCGGATCGGGACTGCTGCCGGCCTGCCGGTAGAACCCCGCGGCGTGCACGGACGAGGCCAGCACGACCCGCGGCACACCCGCCGTCCGGGCCGCTTCCAGCAGCGTACGCGTACCGTCCACATTGGTACGAAGCAGCTTCTCCCAGCTCGCCTCACCGGCGATGGCGGCCAGGTGCACGATGGCGTCCACGCCGACACAGGCCGACGTGAGCGCCTCCGGATCGGTCAGGTCGGCACGGATCAACCGGACCGCCTCGCCGGGGGCCGACGGCTCCTGGTCGGCCAGATCGAGCAGCCGGAGCGTACGTCCCGGCGCCGCCAGCCGTGGTCGCAGCAGCCGACCTATCCGACCGGCCGCCCCGGTGATGAGCAGTTCCCGCGCCACGCCGGCCTCCCCGCCGCCGCTGGAGTCAGAAACCGAGCTTCCGTAGCTGCCTCGGGTCCCGCTGCCAATCCTTCGCGACCCGCACGTGAAGGTCAAGATAGACCCGGCTGCCGAGCAGTTCCTCGATTTGCTGCCGGGCCCGGGTGCCGACGTCCTTCAGCCGGCTGGCCTGGTGACCGATCACGATCGCCTTCTGGCTGGGTCGCTCGACGTAGACGTCGGCGTAGATCCGGATGAGCTGGTCCTCGGGGATCATCTCCTCGACCACCACCGCGATGGAGTGCGGCAGTTCGTCGCGGACCCCTTCCAGCGCCGCCTCCCGGACCAGCTCGGCGACGAGCACCTGCTCGGGTTCGTCGGTGAGCATGTCGTCCGGGTAGAGCTGCGGCGACGGCGGCAGGTAGCCGGTCATCACGTCGACCAGGGTGTCGACCTGGTGCCCGGAGACCGCGCTGACCGGCACGACGGCGGCGAACTCGCCCATCTCGTTGACCGCGAGCAACTGCTCTGCCAGCCGCTTCTTGTCCACCAGGTCGGTCTTGGTCACCACCGCGACGACCTTGGCCTTCAGCTCGGCCAGTTCGCCGGTGATGAACCGGTCACCACGCCCGACCGGCTCGTTCGCCGGCACGCAGAGGCCGATCACGTCGACCTCGCTCCAGGTCGACCGGACCAGGTCGTTGAGGCGCTCGCCGAGCAACGTACGGGGCCGGTGCAGACCGGGGGTGTCGACCAGGACGAGCTGCGCCTCCGGCCGGTGCAGGACGGCCCGAATCACGTGCCGGGTCGTCTGCGGCTTGCTGGAGGTGATCGCGATCTTCTGGCCCACGATCGCGTTGGTCAGGGTCGACTTGCCGGCATTGGGACGCCCGACGAAACAGGCGAAACCCGCCCGGTACGGCTCGGTGCCGTTTCCACCCACCCGCGAGCCGCCCCGTGAGGCCGGCGTCCGGGCGCTCATTCGACCACCGTGCCGAGCAGAGTGCCGTTCGGGGCAGCCACGTGGATCGGCGCGTCGGCGGCGAGATCCCGTACGGCGGCGTGCCCGGCGCCGTCCAGGGTCGATGCCTCGGTCACCACGGCAGCCGCCTCCAGTCGGGTGGCGCCGGCCGCCGCCGCCGAGGCGACCGCCAACTGGAGCGCGGTGAGCGCCAACGAGGGCAGGGCCACGCTGGCCGCCGCGTACGTCCGGCCGTCCTGGTCCCTTACCGAGGCCCCCTCCACCGCGCCGACCCGGGAACGTGCACCTCGGGCCAGGACGACCAGTTTGGTGTCCTCGGCGCTCAGTTCGGTGGGCGCGGCGGCCGAACCGGTCGGCCCGGCCACAACGGCGGCGGGTACGGCGGACGACTCAGGCATCTGCGGGTTGCCTCTCCTCGGATCGCTCTTGCTTCTGCTTCTTGCCCGGCCTGGCGGTCATGCCCGGCTCGGTGTTCTTGTCCAGCTCGGTCTTTCCGCGCTGGTCGGCATTCTTGCGCTGGTCGGCGCCCTTACGCTGGTCGGCACCCTCCGAACGACCTGACCGGTCGCCCTTGGCACCGACGTCGACCCGGCTGACCAGCACCGAGTCGATCCGGTTACGCCGACCGGTGGTCCCCTCGGCGATCAGCCGTAGCCCGCCGAGTTCGGCGGCGGCACCCGGGATCGGCACCCGACCCAGTGCCTGGGCGAGCAGGCCACCGACCGTTTCCACCTCGTCGGCGGGAAGTTCCACGTCGAAGATCTCACCGAGGTCCTCGACCGGCAGCCGGGCGGTGACCCGCACGTCGCCGTCGTCGAGGCGTTCCACCGGAGGCCGCTCGACATCGTACTCGTCGGTGATCTCGCCGACGATCTCCTCCAGGATGTCCTCGATCGTGACCAGACCACCGGTGCCGCCGTACTCGTCGACCACGATGACCAGGTGGGTACGGGCCGCCTGCATCTCGGAGAGCAGGTCGTCGACGGGCTTCGACTCCGGTACGAAGGTCGCCTCGCGCATCAGCTCGGAGACCGGCAACTCCTCGGCCGCGGCTTCGCCGCCCTGGGTCCGCCGGATCAGGTCCTTCAGGTAGAGCACACCGAGCACGTCGTCGACGCTCTCGCCGATCACCGGAATCCGGGAGAAACCGGAGCGGAGGAAGAGCAGCAGCGCCTGGGACGGCTTCTTGTGTGCCTCGATCCACACCATCTCGGTCCGGGGCACCATCACCTCGCGGGCGATGGTGTCGCCGAGGGCGAAGACCGAGTGGATCATCTGGCGCTCGCCGTGCTCGACCACGCCCCGCTGCTCGGCCAGGTCGACCAGCTCACGCAGCTCGACCTGGGTGGCGAACGGGCCCTCACGGAAGCCCCGACCGGGGGTCACCGCGTTACCGATCAGGATCAGCAGCGAGGCGAGCGGATTCAGCGCCCGGCCCAGCCAGCGGACCGCCGGCGCACTGGCCCGTCCGACCGCGTACGCGTGCTGCCGGCCGATGGTGCGCGGCGCGACGCCGACCACCACGAAGCTGACCACGGTCATCGCACCGGCGGTGACCAGCGCCGCCCGCCAACCCGCGCCGAAGGTGTCCACCGCGACCAGCGCGACCAGGGTGGTCGCGGTCAGTTCGCAGAGGAGCCGCAGGAGCAGCAACAGGTTGAGGTGGCGGACCGCGTCGGCGGCGACGATCTGGAGCGTACGGGCGCCCCGGGCGCCGTCCCTGGCGAGTTCCCCGGCGCGAGCCGGGGAGACGGCGGCGAGCGCGGCCTCGGTCATGGCGAAGAGGCCGGCGAGCACCACCAGGGCGGCGCCGAAGAAGAGAAGTTGCAGATCGGGCAGGCCGGTGGCGGTGGCACCGGCGGCGGCTAAGTGGTCGGGCATCACTGGGCTCGCGCTGCTCGCCAACCGGAGAGGAGCTTGGCCTGCAATGCGAACATCTCGCGCTCCTCCTCCGGCTCCGCGTGGTCGTAGCCGAGCAGGTGCAGCACCCCGTGCACGGTGAGCAGGTGCAGTTCGTCGGCGGCGGCGTGACCGGCGGTCGCCGCCTGCTTCGCGGCCACCTCGGGGCAGAGCACGATGTCGCCGAGCAGCGCCGGCTCACCGCCGCTGACCTCGCCGGGGCCGTGGTCGACGCTGCCCTCGTCCATCGGGAAGGCGAGTACGTCGGTCGGCCCGTCCCCACCCATCCAGCGGTGGTTCAACTCGGCCATGTACTCGATGTCGACGAGCAGCACCGACAGCTCGGCGAGGGGGTTGACCCCCATCTCGTCGAGGGCGTAGCGGGCGACGGCGAGCACCGCGTCGGTATCAACCTCGGCGCCCGACTCGTTGGCGATCTCGATGGACAACTGTTTCCCCTGCTGCTCTCTTGGTCTGCTGCTTAGCGGCGCCGGCTGGCGCGGCCACCCTGTGCGGTACGGCCGGGAACGGCGTGCACGCCCTGGCCCTGCTGCGCCTCCCGCTCGGCATCCCACCGGGCGTAGGCGTCGACGATGTCGCTGACCAGTCGGTGACGTACGACGTCCGAGCTGGCGAGCTGGGCGAAGTGAACGTCCTCCACGCCCTCCAGGATGTCGCGTACCACCCGCAGTCCGCTGGTGGTCCCGCCGGGCAGGTCGACCTGGGTGATGTCGCCGGTGACGACGATCCGGGAGCCGAAGCCGAGCCGGGTGAGGAACATCTTCATCTGCTCGGGCGTGGTGTTCTGCGCCTCGTCGAGAATGATGAACGCGTCGTTGAGGGTCCGCCCCCGCATGTACGCCAGCGGCGCGACCTCGATCGTCCCGGCCTGCATCAGCTTCGGGATCGACTCCGGGTCGAGCATGTCGTGCAGCGCGTCGTAGAGCGGGCGCAGGTACGGGTCGATCTTCTCGTAGAGGGTGCCGGGCAGGAAGCCGAGCCGCTCCCCGGCCTCGACCGCCGGCCGGGTCAGGATGATCCGGTTGACCTGCTTGGCCTGGAGCGCCTGGACGGCCTTCGCCATCGCCAGGTAGGTCTTACCGGTGCCGGCGGGGCCGATGCCGAAGACGATGGTGTGCCCGTCGATCGAGTCGACGTAGCGCTTCTGGCCCAGCGTCTTGGGGCGGATGGTGCGCCCCCGCCGGGAGAGGATGTTGAGGGTCAGGACCTCGGCGGGCCGCTCGGTGCTGCCCTGTTCGAGCATGCCCACCGTGCGCCGGACGGCGTCGACGGTCAGCGTCTCACCCTTTTCGATCAGCTCCAGCAGTTCGGTGAAGAGCCGCTCGGCGAGCGCGTTGTCGGCCGGAACGCCGGTGATGGTGATCTCGTTGCCCCGGACGTGTACGTCGCTGTTGATCGAACGCTCGACCAGGCGGAGAACCTCGTCTCCCGGCCCGAGCAGGTTAACCATGATCTGCGAGTCAGGAACGGTGATCCTGGTCTGCACCCGGGCCTGCCCGGGAGGTGGGGTACCGGTCATAGGTCGGGCCCGGCGGGCCCCACGACACCTGCTCTCGATTTCCTGGCCGCGCCCCGTAGGCGCAGCGTGTGGACGGCTTTCCCATCGTATCTGCTCAACGCCGAGAGCACGCCGTCCATTTCCCCGCCCGGCGCGACAGCCGTCACCCAGGGGTAAGGAAGGGCCCCCTGTTATCGCTTTCCGTTGTACAAGGGGCCCTTCCTAACCAGCGTGGTCGGTGGCCTGGCCGGCGTGGTCGGTGGCCCGGAAGTCGAACCCGTCGAAGGTCTCCTGCGTACGGGTGAACCGGTAGGTGGCCCAGTGCATGCGTACCACCCGGCCCCGCTCGTCCCGGGTCAGCCGGAGCAGCTCCCCCGCCTCCCGGCCGGAGACCGTACGGAGCACGTCCGGCTGGTCGGGCAGGGGGACGAAGACGGACGGCGGTCGGCTGCCCGGGGCGCCCGCCCCTCGGGCCTGGAGCGCCCCGTCGTGCCAGCTGAAAATGTGCTCGTAGCCCTCGCCCCACCAGCGCCCGAGCATCTCCCGGTAGCGCTCCGGGGCCGGTCCGCCGGAGGTCCAGGCGACGATCTCGGCCGGGTCGTCGGCGACCGAGGCGTCGAGGAGCAGGTGGGGCAGTTCGAGGATCGCACTGGCGGTGCCCGAGGAGGCGAGTACGGCGGCGCCCATCGCGCCCGGCGTACCGGGGCCGCCCCGCCGGCCGTAGACGGCGGCGAGGAATCCGGGCATGGCCCCGTCGTGCCCGACGTGCACCACCCGCTGCGGTGCCCCGGTCTCCGGCTCCGGGCGCGGCACCAGGATCAGCCCGAGGCCGAATCCGCCGCTCCAGAGGGTCTCGTCGGTGACCGTGAGCGGCCAGCGCATCTCGTCGAGCGTGCCCGGCCGGAGGACGGCACCGGCCGGGTCGACCGCCGCCGGATCGGCCAGGAAGGCGGCCCAGCGGGCCATGTCCGGCGCGCTGCTCCAGAGCTGGGCGGCCGGGCCCACCCCGCCGAAGTCGGTGGCCGGTTCGGCGTGGGCGTGGTCGGAGTAGGTGTCGACGAGGAAGCCGGTCGCGGCCTCGGAGCCCGGGACGGGTGCGGTCGCGGTCAGTCCGAGCGGGTGCAGCACCCGCTCGGCGAGGACCTCACCCCAGCTACCACCGCGCAGCCGGGCGACCGCCTGGCCGAGTAGGGCGAATCCGAGGTTGGAGTAGTGGTAGCGGCGGGCCGATGGCAGAACCCGCTCGGCCCGGTCCAGCTCGCTCAGGAGTTGATCCACGCCGGGGGCGCGCAGGGTGTCCCAGACGTCGCCGTACGGCTCGCGTTGCAGCCCGGCGGTGTGGGAGAGGAGCCGGCGTACGGTCAGCTCGCCGTGTGCCGGCAGGTCGAGGTGCGCCCCGATCGGGTCGTCGAGGTCGAGCAGCCCTTCGTCACGGGCCTGCAACACGAGTACGGCGGTGAAGGTCTTGGTCACGGAGCCGATCCGGAAGCGGGTCGGCGGCCCGAGCGGGGTGTCGTTGCCGGTGCTGCCGACCGTGAGCGTCCAGAGCGGGCGGTCGGCGCGGTGCAGCGCCACCGAGAGCGCGGGCACGCGGGCCTCTGCCTGCACCCGTCGGGTCATCCGTGCCAGCCGGTGTTCCACCTCGGTCATCTCCGCCGTCCTTCACCCACCACGCCAAGATCACCCGATCCTACCGGCGCCCTCCCCGGCAGGCGCCGCCGGTTCATGTACCGCGAGTAGCATCGAATCGGCCTCTCGCTACAGAGAGTGAATCTCCTCCCTTCGTCGAACTTTCCGTACGACTTCCGCATCTGGCACCGGGAAGTGCCGTGTGATCAGAGGAGACGGGTGTGTTCTCGACCCTGGAGTCCGATTCCGAGCTGGCGCTGGCCGCCCAGTCCGGCGACGCGACCGCGCTGGGCGTGCTGGTGGCCAGGCATCAGGCCGGCATGCAGGCGGTGGCGTTGAGCCTGCTCGGGTACGGCCCCGACGCCGAGGACGCGGTCCAGGACGCCATCCTGACCGCGCTGGGCCGGATCGGTGACCTGCGCGACCCGGCGGCGGTCGGGCCGTGGCTGCGGGCGATCGTGCGCAACAACGCCCGGATGCGGCTGCGCCGGTCCCGTACGGTCCCGGTCGGTGATCTGGAGGCGCTCGCCCTACCGGCCACCGACCCCACACCGGAGGAACTGCTGGACGGCCGGTCGATGCGGGACTGGGTGTGGCACGCGATGGGCGAGTTGTCCGAGCCCATCCGTTTGGTCACACTGTTGCGCTATTTCAGCGGCGCATCGTCCTACGAGCAGATCGCCGCGCTCTGCGGCGTGCCGGTGGGAACCGTCCGGAGCCGGTTGAGCCAGGCCAGGAGCAAGCTCACCACGGCACTCCAGGAGACGGCGGACGAGGCCCACGACGACGCCGCCGCGCAGGCCGCCGCCCGCCGCCGCGAGGCCGAGCAGGGACTGGCGACGGCGTACCGGGGCGAGTTCTCCGACTTCGTACGCGAGACCTGGTGGTCCGACGCCGAGTTCGTCACGCCCGACGGGCAGGTGGCCGGCGGTCCGGACTTCGCGATCTGGGGCATGAACAAGGATCTGAACGACGGCGTACGGCAACGGATCGCCAACGTCGTCACGAGCGGAAACGTGATGATCTGGGAGGCGGACCTGATCAGCCCGCCGGACAACCCGACGCACTGCCCACCGTCAGCCATCTGGCTGCACACTCTGCGTGAGGGACGAACCGCCCGGATGCGCCTTTACCACCCCGAACCAACCCTGACATCTGACGAGACGTGACCGCCCTCTCATCATCGCCCGGCCCGTTCACCGAACTTTCCGGCCGCCACGTCATCACGTAGACGACAGCTCAGGCACGCCTACGTCAGGCCACGGTCTCAGGAGAGTTCCGATGAGTTCCCACACCACCGACGCGCTCACCGCCGGCGCCCATGTCGTCGACGTCGACGGCGTGTCGCAGGTCTACCACGTCGCCGGCACCGGCCCCGTCTGCGTGGTCCACTCCGGCGGCCCCGGAATCGAGTGGACCTACCTGCGCATGCCGACGCTCGAAGCGCACCTCACCATGGTCTACCTGGAACCCGTCGGCACCGGCGCGTCCGGCCGCCTCGCCGACCCCCGGCAGTACCACCTCGACACGTACGCCCGGTTCCTGAACGCGGTGGTCGCACACCTCGGCCAGCCGAAGGTGTTCCTGCTCGGACACTCACACGGCGGATTCGTCGTCCAGCGCTACGCGCTGGCCCACCCGGAGCGGGTCGCCGGCCTGCTCCTGTACGGCACCTCACCGGTCACCGGCCCGGAGTTCTGGGGCGACGCGATGGCGAACGTCCAGCGCTTCGTCGAACGGCACCCGGACCGACCGGAGGCCGCCGACATCCCGAAGGCGTTCCAGGAGAACCCGACCGAGCCGACCGACGACTTCGTCAGCACCAAGTTGCAGCGAATCCTGCCGGTGTACTTCGCCGACTACTGGGGCAACGAGAGCGAACTCGCACCGTTGCGGGCCGCCGTACGCGGCTGGCTCGGCCCGCAACTCGGTGAGGAGCCGACCCCGTTCGACGTACGCGACCAGCTCGGCTCGATCACCGCACCGACCCTGATCCTGGTCGGCACGGACGACTTCATCTGCGGCACCCGCTGGGCCACCATGCTGCACGACGGCATCACCGGCTCCGAGCTGCACGTCTTCGACAAGAGCGGGCACTTCTGCCACATCGAGCAGACCGAGGAGTTCACCGAGGCGGTCGCCAAGTTCGTCTCCTGACCCCCCACCTGGCCGGGGTACGGCGGCGCCCCACGGGCGCCCCGCGTACCCCGGCCGGTCCGTGTGTCAGCGGCCCGGCCCTGCCAGGGTCAGGGGTCAGCGGGCGAGCATCGGGCCGAGCGGGGCCCCGCCGAGCACGTGCGCGTGCGCGTGGAAGACCTCCTGCCCACCCCACGGCCCAGTGTTGAAGATCAACCGGAAGCCGTCGATGCCCAGCCCCTCCTGCTCGGCGACCGTCGCCGCGGTCTCCATCACCGCACCCGTCAGCTCCGGGTCGGCCTGCGCCATCGTCACCACGTCCACGAAGTGCTCCTTCGGGATCACCAGGACGTGCACCGGAGCCTTCGGCGCGATGTCACGGAAGGCGAGCGTCGTCTCGGTCTCCCGGACCACCGTCGCCGGGATCTCGCCGGCCACGATCTTGCAGAACAAGCAGTCAGTCTCCACCCACCGGATGCTATGCCCCGGGAGGATGATGGTGCGCGTGACAGGACGAGCGGTACTGGTGACCGGGGCATCCCGGGGAGTCGGACGGACGGTGGCGACCGCCTTCGCCACCAGCGGGGACCGGGTGGCGATCCACCACCGGGAGTCCGCCCCACTGGCCGAACAACTCGCCGCCGCGCTGCCCGGCGGCGGGCACGTCGTGGTCCAGGCCGACCTCACCGACCCCGAAGCGGTACGCCGGATGGTGGACGAGGCCGCAGAACGGCTCGGCGGACTCGACGTACTGGTCAACAACGCCGGACAGTCGACCCCGCACCCGATCGCCGACACCACCTACGAACAGTGGCAACGGCACTGGCGCCAGACCATCGACCTCAACCTGATCGGCGCGGCGAACGTCACCTGGTGCGCCGTGACGCACCTGCGGGCCCGGGGCGGGGGCAGGATCGTCAACGTCTCCTCCCGGGGCGCCTTCCGGGGCGAGCCGAACCACCCCGCCTACGGCGCGAGCAAGGCCGGACTGAACTCGATGGGCCAGTCGCTGGCGGTGGCGCTCGCGCCGTACGGCATCGCGGTCGCCACGGTCGCGCCCGGCTTCGTCGAACCCGACCTGACCAACGAGCACATCAAGGTGCCCCGGGACGAGGCGATGCGGGCGCAGAGCCCGTTCAACCGGGTGGCCCGCCCCGAGGAGATCGCCGCCGCCGTGCACTGGCTCGCCTCCCCCGAGGCGGAATGGGCCTCCGGCACCGTCCTCGACCTCAACGGCGCCTCCTACCTGCGCACCTGACCCCCGTACGCGATCAGCGTAGTCCGCGGACACGGACCCACCTACCCAGGCGGGTGGCTCGCCAGGCGAATATGAGTTCGCGCAACCTGGCTCGCCACTTCAAGTCCGCGACAGGCACCACCCCGTTGCAGTGGCTGTCGACGCAGCGGATCCGCCGGGCCCAGGAGCTGCTGGAGAACACCGACAACAGCATCGACGCCATCGCCGTGGCGGCTGGCATGGGGACCGCAACGACACTGCGCCGGCAATTCAACCGCACCGTCGGTGTGCCTCCGGATGCCTACCGTCGTACGTTCCGCAGTGCCTCGTCCACATCGAACCAGTCGTCGCACGTGTGAGCCTCAGGAAGACATCGCCGCTCGGTCGGCCTCACTGCGGAGGACACAGAATTCATTGCCCTCGGGGTCCGCGAGGACAGCCCAGCCGGCGCCATCGGGTTCCCGACGATCGGCGACGAGGGTGGCGCCGAGGTTCAGTAGTCGTTCGACCTCTTCCTCGCGCGTGGTCTTCGGACGCAGGCACAGGTGGATCCTGTTCTTGAGCGTCTTCGGTTCCGGCACCTGGTTGAAGTACAGCAGCGGGCCCTCCGGCAGCATCACCTGAGTCTCTGGGTCACCTGGGTTGGCCTCCGGGTGCAGCGGAGAACCGAGCACCTCACTCCAGAACCGAGCCAACTCATAGGCGTCTGCACAGTCGATCGCCACGTTCTGCAATACCGAGACCATGTACGAGAGCCTGCCCGAAAGGTCGCTCGGCCCGCTACCACGTTGCGGCGACTTCGTCGCGGCGCAGGTCAGCGCAGTAACCGGTTACCGCGATTGTCGTTACCGGTTCAACCCCGAAAACAAGTTTGGGCCACCCCGATAGGGGTGGCCCAAACTAGAAAAATTGTCCGGCGGCGTCCTAC
>NZ_JBITIH010000022.1:0-130726 GCF_044458865.1 Micromonospora sp. NPDC050417 | reverse complement strand
TGGTGTGGGTGTTTGTGGGGGGGGGGGGGGGGGCGGTGGGGGCGGCCGGCTTGGGTGGGGGGGGGGGGCCCCCCCCGGGGGCCCCCCCCCCCCCGCCCCCCGGGCGCCGCCGGCCCCCCCCCCCCCCGCGCCCGCGTCCTCATTGGGGGGTGACGGCGGTGTGGCTCACTCGTACGGGGTCAGGAACTCGGCGGGACGCAGCGCTCGGCCGGTGATCCGAACGTCGCCGATCCATCCGTAGAAGCCCTGGCTGTACTTGAGGTTGGAAGAGGTGGCCCCGATCGCGAACGGCAGGCCGAGGGTGGCGATGCCGGTCGACAACTGGGTGGGGTTCCGCGCGATCTTCGAGCCGTCGACGTAGACGGTGGTCGCCCTGCTGTTGTTCACCACGGCGATGTGCGTCCAGCGACCCACCGGCAGGGCGTGGCTCCAGGAGGTCGGGTCGGCGTCCTGCTTGTCCGGGTAGACGACGTACTGGAGGAACCGCTCCGAGGAGACGTTCAGGCTGCAGGTGCACTCGTCGGGGGACCAGCCGGTGGTCTTGCCGGCGTCGCCGCTGCGCCCCTCCCAACTGAAAATGCCCATCCAGGCGTGGTCACCCTCGAACGGGTCCGGCAGCTTGATGAAGGTCTCGATGGTGTAGCCGTTGAGGAACTTCATGCTGTTGATCGGTGCGTTCGGTCCGGCCCGTAGGATCGCGCCCCGGTCCGGGCCCTTGCCGCCGTCGAAGCGGAGGCTGGCGTGCGCCGGTTGACCCACGTGGTGTTCGGTCGAATAGCGCAGCACCTCGGGGGTGCTGTTGTTGAGCCGCTGCACGGTCAGGTCGTTGCCGTTGCCGGTCAGGTCGCGGGCCACCACCCCGGCCGGGACCGGGGCCCCGGACACGCCGGTGACCAGGCCGTACGAGTCGAACCGCCAGTACGCCACGGTGGCGTGGGCCACGACGGTCGCCGGTGGCCGGGGTGCGGGCGGCGTCGCCGGTGCGAATCCGTTGAACCGCGCCGCGAAGTCGATCTCCATGCTGAACCGGTCGACCGGCCCGGTGAGTTCGATCGTCTCGGCCTCCAGCGGCGACCGCTTCTCCGGGTCGCGAGCCAGGAACCACGGCGAGAACGTCTCGACGTCGATGACGCCGCGTACCACGTCGAAGTGGTAGAGGCGGATCATCGCCGCCCCGCCGTAGTAGCGGTCCTGGTAGTTCGTGATGTGGACCTGGACGTCGTTGCCGGCGGCGTTGCGCAGGGTGGTCCGTCCCGGCGGCCAGTAGTGACCGTTCAGGGTGAGGAAGATCTGGTCGTTGTCGCGGATCAGCCGGTCCCAGAGGCGTCGACCGTTCTCCGACAACTGCGCCTGCCCGGCGTCGTCGGCCGAGGCCAGGTCATGCGTGGTGAGGATGACCGGCAGGGTGTGGTTGGCGTCGATGACCCCCTGCGCCCACTGCAGGCCCTTGTCCGAGATGCGCCAGTCCAGGGCCAGCACCAGCCAGTCCCGGCCGGCGGCACGCAGCACGTGGAAGCTGTTGTACCCGTCCGGCGAGGCGCCGCCGAAGGTCGGCATCGCGGCGAACCGCTGCGGCCCGAAGGCACGCAGGTAGGCGCTGTCGCCGCGCTGGTCGTCGCCGCCCCGGATGTCGTGGTTACCGGCCAGCACGCTGTACGGCAGCTTGCCGTCGAGCGTACGGAAGGTCTCTCCGGCCAGCGTGATCTCGTGCTCGCTGCCGTGCTCGGTGACGTCGCCGAGGTGCGTCATGAACACGATGTTCGCGTCCTTGCGCTCCTGGTTGAGGTAGCGGAACGTCGCCTTCAGCGGTTCCGGATCCGAGCTGTCCTCGTCGAAGAGGTACTGGGTGTCCGGCAGCACGGCGATGGTGAACCGGGGGTTCTCCGGGTCGGACTTACCCGCCGCTTCGGCGGCGGCCTGGGCGGGGGAGGAGTTGAGCAACGTCGTGGCGGCACCGACCGCGGGCGCGGCGAGCGCGGCCTGCAAAAGGGTACGGCGCTCCACCTGGCGCTGATCGCCGATGTTGGCCATTTTTTCTCCAAGGGGGAGGTCGTAGTTGACGCCCCACTCTGTTGGCTACTGGTGAGCGGCTGACGACGCTGGCTTGAACGCGCACGGGCGACCAGTCGAAGATCAACATTGTCGGACGGGCCCTTCCGCCTGTCCCGTCCCCGGCGCGGCTGCCTCCGTACGTCTCCTGCCCGCCCCGGTCAGGAGGCCGAACCCGGCTGCCGGGAGCGCCGCAGGCCGGCACTGCCGGCCTGCGGCGCCCGGCGCGCGGAGAAGGAGCTCCGCGTCGGCCGGCGGTGATAGTCGTCCCTGTGCGTGAACTCGACGACCATCGCCCCGGGAAGAACAACGCCCCGCAGATCCGCGAGGCCCTCGCTGGACCGCCCCACACCGGCCCGTACGGAGAGCGTCTCCCGCTCCTGCGGCGACATCTCCGGCGTACCGGGGTGGGCCAGCCGGAACTGGGCGACCGCCCGGCGGACAAGATGGATCAGCTCGGCGGCGCCACCGCCCTGCTCGACCTCGCCGCCCCCGAACGAGAGCGCCGGCTGCCGAATCGTCCGCAGACTGTCACAGACCAGCAGTACCCGCGCCGGCCGTGCCGCCCGGCTCCCGGTCGCCGGCTCGGCCGGCATCAGATTCAGTCGGCCCGGCCACTGCCAGCGGATCTGCCCGGTGATGATCCGGTTGGTAGCGTTGTCGCGGCGTAGGTGCCGGGGCCGACCCGGGGCGGTACGCCCGTCCGACACCTCCTCGAAGCCCCACTCCTCGCAGACGAAGGCGAGGCGCCGGTCGGTGATGGTCAGCTCCGCCGGACGGAGCAGGGACCAGTGCAGAGCGCCGTTGCCCAGGGTGGGACCGAGCAGGTAGCCGGCCACCTCCACCCGGCCACGCCACAGCGCCCCTTCACCGGGGTCCAGGACGACCCGGTGCTCCCGGTCGAGCTGCGGGAAGGCACGGTCGTCCTGGTCGTCGTGGTCGAAGCGGTGGGGCCGGACGAAGTAAGGGGATGCGTCGTCGCTCATCGGCTAGGGGCCTCCTGTTGACGAACTTCCTCCGCACCAGATTCGCCGACCGGATGATCGGCGTCATGACAGCCGTTAGGGGGTCGGCTGATCGGGGGAGGCATATGACCGGTAGTCGATGATCTCCTCTGCCCGTACGAGTCCGTCCTCGATCGCTCGGGCGAGCAACGCCGCCTTGGTCGCGGCCGGGCGCCCGGCGCGGGCGTACTTGATCCGGGCCCGGTCGACATACTGCTTCACCGTGTGCTCACTGATGTTCATCCGACGGGCCACCGACGCCTTCGACATCGACTGGAACCAGAGCAGCAACGCCTCCCGCTCCTTCTCGGAGAGAACCGGCCGGCCCGAGCGCCGGTCGCCGACGATCGCACCGGCGAGCGCGGGTGGCACGTAGCCCCGGTCACTCGCCGCGGCGAGCACGGTGGTGACGCAGTGCTCCCGCCCCTCGTGCTTGGCGAGGAACGCCACCGCCCCGGCGTCGAGCACCGAGAGGATGATGTCCGCCTCGGTGTGTTCGGAGTAGACCACCACCCGCCGGCCGGCGGCCCCCAGCTCGGCCACCTTGTCGATCACCAGGTGGCCGTGCAGCCGCAGGTCCAGCAGGATGACGTCGGCCATCGGCTGGTCGTCGGCGAGCACCACGTCCGGGTCCTCGCCGGTCGCCACCACGATCAGCCGAGGCTCCTGGGCGAGCCAGGAACGCACCCCCTCCACGACAACCGGGTGGTCGTCGATGATCGCGACGGTGAAGCGCTTCTCCCTATCGCTCACGACGCCCGCCACCGGGTCTGCGCCCATACCTGTTCCCCATCCCGCTCGTACACGTACTCGACTTCCTCGTCATCGGCGGCTGGTGGGGCCGACCCGACCGGGCCCGCCGCCGTACCGGTGGTGACCAGGCTGACCACGACCTCCGCCGGCTCGGCCACCACCGTCAACCTGGCCCACTGGCGGGCCGACGCGAGGGTCGCGGTCAGCGGCTCGGCCAGTCGGCGGCGTACGTGCACGGGCAGCGTCGGCAACGTACCGACGGCGACGAGTTCGACCGGCAAACCGTTGCGTTCCGCGATGTCCACCGCGGCGCGCAGTTCGTGCAGCAACGGGTCGGGCACGTCGTCGGACTCCGCGATCAGCCGGCGCAACCGGGACGCCTCCAACGCGCAGCGCCGTTGCACCGCCGGGTCGGTCGGGTCGGCACGCCCCTCGGCCAACTCGGTGAGAATCGCCCCGGCTGTCCGGTCGACCAGGGAAAGCCGTTCCTGGCGCTCTGCCCTGGCCCGCTGCGCGGCGATCCGTTCGGCCTCCAGCGCGGCGCGGGCGGTCGCCGTGCCGGCCGTACGGGCCGCCAGGGTGCGGAGCACACTCGCCGCGACGCTGAACGCGATCGGAAGTGTCGCGGTGCCGTAGGTGTACATGGCGTACCGGCTCAGCCCGGCGGCGTTCCCGGCCCCGTTGACGAAGACGGCCGCCAGCGCGACCGTCGCCTCGATGGCGAAGACCGCGACCAGCGGGGCGACCGGGCGCCCCCACAGCACCAGGACGACGAACCAGCCGAGCGTGCCCCAGCCCCAGTTCGCCGGCTGGAACAGCAGCGCGGCCGGGGTGTTGACGAAGACCACCGCCTCGACCAGCAGCAGTACGGCGATCAGCCGCCAGGTGGGAGTTGGTGTACCACGCAGCAGGTGGGCGGCGGAGATCGCGCCGACGACCACGAAGACCAGCCACCCGACGCCAACCGTCCACGGTGCCCGGTAGGCCGACCAACTGCCCACGATCGCCGGCGCGTTGATCGCCAGGTGCCAGCCGAAGGCGATGAGGACGGCCGCCACCCGGCTGCCCCGGTCGGCGGTCGCCGCCACGTCCGCGACGACATCCCGGCCCAGGCTCCCGATGCCGGCGGACGGGGACGGGGCGCCGACGGCGGACGCCCGGGTCAACCCGCCGCGCAGGGTAGGCAACTCAACCCGCATCGGGCCACTCCAGCCGTACCCGGGTGCCGTGTCCGGTGCGCGACTCGACCTCGGCCCGGCCACCGACCGCCGCCATCCGCCCGTGGATCGACTCGCGCAGGCCGAACCGGTGCAGCGGGACCGCGAGCGGGTCGAACCCGGGTCCGTCGTCGGTCACCTCGACCACCACCGCGCCGTCGTGGAAGCGCAGTCGAACCGAGGAGGTGGCGCCGGGGGCGTGCCGGACCACGTTGGAGAGCGCCTCGGCGGTGCTGTCGGCGAGGGCGTCGGCGACGGCGGGCGGCACCACGCAGGCCGGCAGGTCGGCGGTGACGTTCGGGGGGCCGGCCCGGAGCAGGACCGCCCGTAGCCGGTCGTCGAGCGCGACCGACGTGCCCGCCTCGGGCGCCGGCAGTGGCGGCCGGTCGCGCGAGCTGGCCAGTTCGGCGAGCGTACGCAGGTCGGCGGCGGCGCGGGCACGCAGCAGCGGTGACCCGGCGGCGACCCCACCGAGGCCGACGACGGTGAGCGTGGAGAGCACGGTGTCGTGCAGATCGCGGTTGTGTTGGCGTTCCGCCTCCCGGGCGGCCCGGTCGATCAGCACCTCCCGGGAGGTGCGCTGATAGTCCGCGAACGCCTCGTCGGCGGCGCGGCTGCTACGCCGGGTCAGCACCGCCAGCCCCGCCCCGAAAACGGTCTGGATGATCAGCGTCAGGGCGTGTGCCACCGCCTCGGTGTCGTTGCCGGCCAGGTGCGCGCCGGCCGCGTACGCCGAGGTGACCACCAGGCCGGCCGGAATGGAGAGGCGTGCGGGCAGTCCGAAGTGGGCGACCACGATCGAGGTGCTGGCGAGGATGGCGAGCCAACTCCCCTCGCCGGGCAGCACCTCGGCGGCGACCAGCCGGTTCATCAGCAGGCAGGCGGTGATGGTCAGGCAGAGGTCGACCAGGATGACCGGGGCGGTGAGTCCGCGCCGCAGGGTCCATCCGGTGAAGAGCAGCGACCAGCCGGTCAGTACGACCACGGTGATGATCAGGAGCGGAGTGGAGACCGGCGGTGTCCGTACCGCCAGCGCCACGGCGGCCCCGGCGAGCCCACAGGTCAGCCGGAGCAGGGCGGGAAAGATCGTGAAGACCTGGACCAGGGCCTTGCTGGCGGGTTTTTCCTCGCCCTGGAGGATCGGGGAAGTGTGGACGGGGATGGCGACTGTCGTCAATTTCCGTCCTCCCCGGCGATTGTGGTGATCACTGGACGGGCGTCCATTACATCGACGGAGGAGAATAGCACAAATCCCCCGGTTCGCTCTGGGTCGGCACGAGGCAAGCCGGTTTCAGTCCGGGCCAGACGGAGAACAGTAGGGCGATGAGTGAGATACGGGTGGGCACGTCGTCCTGGGCGGACCGGCTGCTTCTGGCCTCGAAATGGTATCCCCGGGAGGTCAACACCCCGGCCGGCCGACTTGCCCACTACGCCAGCCGGTTCGGCCTGGTCGAAGTGGACACCACCTACTACGCACTGCCCACACCGGAGACAACGACGGCCTGGGCCGGCCGTACGCCGGCGACGTTCACGTTCGACGTGAAGGCGTTCAGCCTCTTCACCGGGCACCCCACCGCCGTATCCGCGCTACCCCGGGACCTGCGTCCCGTCGGCGACCCCAACGGCCGGGTACGGCGCCGGGACCTGCCCGAGGCGACGTACGACGAACTCTGGGTCAGGTTCCGAACCGTCCTCGAACCGATCGCCACCACCGGCAAGCTGGGCGTGGTGCTGTTGCAGTTCCCGCCCTGGCTGCGCTACAGCGAGGCGGCCAAGCGCAGGATCGTCGAGGTCGCCGAGCGCTGCCGGCCCTACCGGGTGGCGGTCGAGTTCCGGCACGGCTCGTGGCTCGACCCCGGCAACGCCCGCTACACCGTCGGCTTCCTCGCCCGCAACGACCTCTCCATGGTGAGCGTCGACATGCCACAGGGACACGCCTCCTCCGTACCCCCGGTCCTGATCGCCACCGCGGACCCGGCGGTGGTGCGGTTCCACGGCCACAGCCCGGCCTGGGGCGGCGGCGACAAACAGGAGAAATTCCGGTACGCGTACGCCGAGGGGGAACTCGCCCGCTGGGCGGACCGGCTCCGCGAATTCGCCCGGGAGACCGACGAACTGCACGTGCTGATGAACAACTGCTGCGGTGACCAGGCGCCACGCGACGCCGCCCGGCTCGCCGAACTGCTCGGTGCCCGCCCCGACAGCCGGTACGCGAAGCGCCGGCCGCTGGTCTCGTCGCGCTCCTAGGACCCGTCCCGGTCAGCCGGGCGCGGCGCCTGGATGGCGAGGAACGCGTCGATGTGACGCAGGTGCTTCGGGGTCAGCCCGAGATGCGCCGGCGGGGACACGATCAGCGTCGGCGCCAGCCGGGCCAACTCCGTACCGTTGTCGTGCCCGCGCAGCTCCCAGGTCGCGTCGTCGTCGGTCCAGACCAGCGGGCGTCCCTCGTCGCGCACCACCCGTTCGGCCGCCGGATACTTCCACCAGCCCCGGCTCACCGCCGTCGGCGCGGCACCGGCAAGAGCCTGCTCGCGTTCGGTGAACTCGGGGGACTCCTGCGTCTCGAAGCTCGGCAGCCCAAGCAACCGGGCGAGGTTACCGGCGTCGTGTTGCCACGTCGTGTGCCAGCGGACCTCGGCCCGACCCTTCTCGTGCACCGCCCGGATGAAGTCCAGCACCGGCCGGGCGGCGAGGATCGGCCAGTCGACGCCGGCCGAGATGGCGGTTCCGGTGACCCACTGGTCCCGGGGCCAGACGTTCCGGTCCGGTTTCCGGCTGATCGCGTTGACCACACCGTCGATGTCGAGCAGCCATACCGGAGTCCGATCGACCGTGTCCATGGAGCAAGTTGTACGCGCCCCCCACTGAGGTAAGGAAGGGCCCCTTGTTATCGCTTTTTGTATAACAAGGGGCCCTTCCTAACCTTGGCGCACGGCGGGGAGGCTGGGCTTGACTGTGACACGGTGTCAGGGGCCAAGGTGGGGCAGGTCATGTTCAGTATCGGAGACTTCGCGAAGGTCGGCCGGGTGTCGGTCCGCATGCTGCGCCACTACGACGCGATCGGACTGCTGCGCCCGGCGGTCGTCGACCCCACCAACGGATACCGCTTCTACCACGCCGACCAGTTGCGTCGGCTCAACCGGGTGATCGCCCTGAAAGATCTCGGCTTCACCCTGCAGCAGGTACAGGCGGTCCTCGACGACCAACTCGACGTCGAGGAACTGCGCGGCATGCTGCGCCTGCAACGGGCGGAGCTGGCCGCGCGGCTGGCGGCGGACGCGGCCCGGCTCACCGGGATCGAGGCGAGGCTCCGGATGATCGAGAACGAGGGCCACATGCACACCGAGGACGTCGTACTGAAGAAGATCGCACCGGTTCGGGTCGCCGAGCTGAGCGCCGTCGCGGCCAGCTACGAGGCCGCCGACATCGGGCCGGTGATCCAGCCCCTCTATCCCGAAGTGATCCGGCGGGTCGACGCGGCGGGAGTGGCCATGGTCGGGCCGTCGGTCGCGTACTACGAGCCCGCGCCGGGCGAACCCGGCGAGGCGGTGGTGGTGCACGCGGGAGTGGCGGTCGCCGTCGCACCGCAGCCCGGTCACGACTTCGCCATCGTCGACCTGCCCGGGATCGAATCCGCCGCGACCATCATCCACCGGGGTTCCATGGACGAGGCCGACCGGAGCATGCAGATCCTGGCCCGCTGGGTCGAGGAGAACGGATACCGCATGATCGGGTACGCCCGCGAGGTCTGCCTCGAGTTCGTACCGGACCACCCCGACCGGTGGGTGCACGAGTTCCAGGTCGAGGTCAGCCGCTGACCACCAGGGCGCAGCCTGTGTAGGGCTGGGTCGATGACGCTCTGGCTGCTGCCCGGCCGGTGTCGGCTTCGGGTCGGTCGTCGGCGTCGCGTACCAGACCGAGCGGAATCAAGCCGGTTACCGGGTGAAGCGGAAGTAACGGGTGGTTGGGTCGAAACGGGCCGGCGGGCTCGTGAGCTGGTGCAACCCGACACTGAAATGCAGGTCGGCGGGGGCGACGAAATCCCGCTCTCGGAAACCAGCCTCGGCGAACCACTGCCGCAGCGCCGGGGTGAGATCCGGGTCCTGCCGGTGTCGGGTCCAGATCACGAAGGCGTCCGGGGCGCAGAGTTGGGGCAGGGCCGTCACCGTGGCCCGTACGTCGGCGTCGGAGATGTTGCCGAAGACACCGCACATCAGCACCACCTCGGCGGGTACGGCATCGGCGTACGGGCTGGCGAGCCCGGCGTCCGCCTCGACCACCTCGATCTGCTCGTCGAGTCCCGCCGTCCTCGTGTCGGCCCGCGCCCGCGCCGCGTTCTCCGGGTCCCACTCGATCAGCCGGGCCTGTACGTCCATCCGACGAGGATGGTCGCGGAGCACCCCGACGACGTCACGCCCCTGGCCGGCGCAGGCGCTGACCAGGCGGATCGGTCCCGGGGCGGTGCCGGCGAGGGCCCGCCGCAACTGTTCCTGGACTGCCTGGAGGCGGTGCCAGAGCGGTGACCCTGGCTGGTCGTACGCGTCGTGCCACGCTTTCCCGTAGCGGTTGGTGCCACTGTCCGCGGTCATGATCTCCTCCAGGCATCTCGTCCGATTCCGCCCCATCATCGGTGATCGTCCGGATCGGTGTCTGTCCGTGATGCCCCGCACCGCGTCGATCCCTGGGCGACGGCGTCGACCAGCGGGTGCCGGTGAACCCGGGGTTCGTTCGCTCACCGCGCCGGCCCCACCGCCGATCCGGTCCGTAAGCTGCACTGATCGGCTTCGCGCCGCCCGGTACCGACAGCGGTGGGCGAGGAGCCGGTTTGCGGCGACGGAGGAGAAGCGAGAAATCATGGGGCGCGAGCGGATCGGTCTGGTGACGCACACGGGCCGCCAGGCTGCGGTCGAGGCGGCCGACGTGGTTCGGCGCTGGGCGGCGGCACACGACATCGAGGTCAGTGACACCGACGTCTGGGGGCCGGACTGGGCGCACTGCCACCGGCGCAACGCGGTCGACGAGGCAAGGGCCGCCGGCCACCCGGCGCTCGTCGTCACGGTCGGTGGCGACGGTACGTTCCTGCGCGGCGCCCGGGTCGCGGCCGAGGACGGCGTACCGGTGCTCGGCATCAACGTCGGCCGGGTCGGGTTCCTGACCGAGGTCGAGCCGACCGAGATCGACGCGGCGCTCGACGCGTACTTCTCCGGACAGGTGCAGCTCGACGAGCGACTGATGCTGACCCTCTGCGCCTCCCGGCCGCTGGAGATCCCGGAGGGCATGCAGGACCTGCTCCGGTACGGGCGCGGCCCGCTGCTGCCCCCGCCGCCGCTGCGCGAGTCACCGGCGCCGATCGACCGGGCCGGGGTGGCGCTCGACGTCACCGCGCTCAACGACATCGTCTTCGAGAAGCTTGCCCGCGACCGGCAGGCCAGCCTCGGGGTCTACCTCGACGAGAGCCTCTTCACCTCGTACTCGGCGGACGCCCTGGTGGTGGCGAGCCCGACGGGTTCGACCGCGTACAGTTTCGCCGCCGGTGGCCCGGTCCTGTCGCCACGGCTGCGTGCGCTCGTGTTGACCCCGGTCGCCGCACACATGGTCTTCAACCGCAGCATGGTGGTGGCCGCCGACGAGGCCGTCTCGGTACGGGTGCTCGACCACTCGGGGGCGGTCGCGGTGAGCGTCGACGGTCAGTTGCGCGGGGTGCTGAACCCGGGGGACTGGGTGACGGTGCAGCCGGCGGCGACCCCGGCCAAGCTGGTCCGGCTCCACTCGTCGCACTTCTACTCCCGGCTGCGGGAGAAGTTCTCGCTCGCCGGTGCCCCGGCGGCGATCGCGGACAGTTAGTACGGCAGCGCCAACGATCCGAACACGAAGCCGCTGCCGTCCGACGCGGCTCCACCTGTCCCGCGCGGCTCCACCCGTCCGAGCCGGCTCGCGAACGAGGTAGGCACCGGGAGCCAATCCCTGCTGCCGTCACAGAGCATCTACGCTGTGGCGCACGGCCACCGCCAGATCTGACTCATGTCCACGACATACGGATGATCGTGCGTCGGCCGTCGCGCGTCGAATCGCCCCACCAACAGCATCTCGAACGGCGGCCGTCACCAGGGCATGCCTCACCTAGACAGGGCACGCGCCACCTAGAACTGCCTGGCAGGGCGATGTACTGCGCAATCCGATCGATGATTCGAGAAAAGGACGGTGCACGATCGTGCCAGTTGTCGAGGTCAACGGAGCAGAGATCGCCTACCGGGAGAGTTCCGGCGAGGGACGTCCGGTGGTACTGGTCCACGGAAACTCATCGTCGTCCCGTACCTGGGGTCATCTTCTGGACACCTCCATGGGTCAACGGTTCCGATGCCTCGCGCTCGATCTGCCTGGACACGGTGGCTCTGCCACGGCGTCTACTTTCGACGACTATTCCGTACCCGCATACGCGGCGATTCTTGCCGGGTTCGTCAGGGCTGTGAACGCGGAAGGCGCCGTGCTCGTTGGTTGGAGCCTGGGTGGACACATCGCGCTGGAGTCGACGCCGCTGCTCGGCGACGCCGTCGCCGGTGTCGCCATCTTCGGTACGCCGCCGATCGCGACGGCCGAATCGTTCGGCAGCGCCTTCCTGCCGAACCCCGTGGTGAATATCGGCTTCGCCGCCGAGAGCAGCGCGGACGCCGCGCGGGAGTACGCCGAGAACTCTGTCGCGCGCGACTCGTCGGTTCCGCTGGAGCCCTTTGTCGAGGACTTCCTCGCCACCGATGGCGCCGCCCGCGCCGGGCTGGCAGCGAGCCTCGCCACCGGTCGCTTTGCCGACGAGGTTGCGATCATCACCGGTCTGCGGCAGCCCCTTGCGGTCCTGCACGGCCGGGCCGACCGGTTTGTCTCCCTGCCCTATGTGCAGGGCCTGGCAGCGCCGACGCTGTGGCGCGGCGCGGTGCAGATCATCGACGAGGCTGGCCACGCGCCGCACGTGGAGACGCCGACCGCCTTCACCAACCTGCTGGAGCAGTTCATCGCCGACCTGCCCTGACCACCACGAGGTGGCGCGGTAGTCCGACCGGCCCAGCCACCACCCACGGTTGTCGAGAAGGGGCCCTCGCTACGCGGAATGCGATAGCAAGGGCCCCTTCCTTCAGGCGTTCGCGGGAAGAACGGCTGCGGGAGCAACGGGCTGCGGGAGCAACGGGTTGGCGGTCGGCGGGTCAGAGCAGCGTGCGGGCGTACTCGGGGTTGGTGTAGTCGCGCCAGGCCAAGATCTTGCCGTCGCGTACGTCGTAGACCGCCATGTTCATGATCGTCGCGACCTGCTTGCCGGCCAGGCCGAGGCCGTGCACCTGTTCGGCGAGGACGATGCTGCCGTTGACCGCCTGGTTGACGGTTTCGAACCGTACGGTCTCGAAGCTCTGGAAGACGCCGCGCCAGACCTCCAGCACGTTGTCCCGGCCGTGTACCTCTTTGTCGCCGTAGTTGTGGAACATCACGTTCTCGTCGAGGAACGGCTCCAGCAGTTCGGTCTTCTTCTCCGCGAAGGCCTCGATGAAGTTCCGCACCAGGGTGTCGTTGTCGACCGCCATCGCATGCCTCCAGTGGCCGGGACCTATCGTCCGATTCTACGAAAAAATAGCGTCGGCTGGTCGGGAACGGCCTACCGCACGATGACCGATCCGTCGATATCCGCTCCCTCTTGGTGACGGTACGGTGAGCCGGTCCATCCGGTCGGTGACCGGCTGAGCGGGCGGGGGCCGGTATGCACTCCAGATCGACTGAGATCGCTGCCGAGCAGGCGTACTTCGACACCACAGCCAAGCATCGGGACCGGAAGATCGGCGAGCTGAGCGGTCTCGTCCGTGCCGCCGCGAACTCCGGCGCCGCCGCCCACCTGCACCGGCACGCCGAGGCCGCCCGCCAGGCGATCGGCACGACCGAGGACGCGGTCGCGTTCGGGCGGGTCGACGACGAGACGGGCGAGACGCTCTACCTCGGTCGGCATCTCATCCGCGACGACAACGCCGAGGTGCTTGTCGTCAACTGGCAGGCACCTGCCGTCGCCCGTTACTTCGAGGCGAGCCACCAGGAGCCGCTCGGCCTGCGCCGCCGCCGCACCTTCGACTGCACCGGCAACACCATCCGGGAGTTCACCGAGGTGATCTTCGCTGAGATCGCCGAGACGGTGGACCGGCACCTGCTCGCCGAACTGGAGCGCGGCCGTACGGGACAGATGCGGGACATCGTGGCGACCATCCAGGCGGCCCAGTTCGCCCTGATCCGGGCGCCCCGGGAGCAGTTGCTCGTGATCGAGGGCGGCCCCGGCAGCGGCAAGACCGCGGTGGCGCTGCACCGGGTCTCCTGGCTGCTCTTCACCCACGCCGAGACGCTCGACGCCGCCGACGTCCTGATCGTCGGCCCGCACCCCACCTTCATGCGTTACATCCGCACGGTGCTGCCGGGGCTCGGTGACGCCGAGGTGGAGCTACGCGACATCGGCCGGCTGGCCCCGACGGTGGCGAGAGGACGGGTCGAGCCGGCCGAGGTGAGCCGGATCAAGGGGGAGGTACGGATGGCGGCGCTCCTCGCCCGAGCCCTGGAGGGACGAATCGGCGTCCCCGAACCCGCCGAACGGCTCCTGGTCGACGGACGGTTCGTCACCGTGCCCGGCGCGGAGGTCGCCGAGGCACTGGACCACGCTCGGGCGGCGGAGCTGCCCTACCTCGGACGCCGCCAGCTTTTCCGCGACCGGCTCGGGCAGATCGTCGCGGACCGAACCGGCGGGGCACCACGGGCCGGCGGGTCGGCCCTCGCGAACCTGGTCGAACGCCTCTGGCCGCAGCAGACCGCACCGGCGTTCCTCCGCGATCTGCTCGGCTCCCGCAGTCGGCTGCACGCTGCCGCCGGCACCGACTTCACCGCCGAGGAACTCGCCCACCTGCACCGCCGGAGCGCGGACCGGCTCTCCCAGGAACTCTGGTCCGCCGCCGACCTGGCCCTCCTCGACGAGCTGGACCACCTGGTCAACGGAGCCGGCCGGCGGTACGGGCACGTGGTCGTCGACGAGGCGCAGGACCTGTCACCGATGCAGCTACGCGCGGTGGGCCGGCGCAGCGCCAACGGCTCGTTCACCGTCGTCGGTGACATCGCCCAGTCGACCGGTGCGTGGGCCCGGGACAGTTGGGACGAGGTCACCCGGCACCTGCCGACCCCACACCCGGTCACGGTCACCGCGCTGAGGTACGGCTACCGGGTGCCGCGCCCGGCGTACGCGTTGGCAGCCAGGCTGCTGCCGGTGGCCGCACCCGGCGTCACCGCCCCCGAGGTCGTCCGGGACGGTCCGGAACCGAGCACGCATCGGGTCGGTCTGACCGAGCGGCCCGGTCGGGTGGTGACGGTGGCCCTCGCACACGCCGCCGCCGGCCGCTTCGTCGGCATCGTCTGCCCGCCGCGCTGCCGACGCGAGGTCGAGGCGGCCCTCGCCGAGAACGGGGTCGAATGGCACAGCGCCGACCGGGGCGAACTGGGCGGCTCGATCAACCTGGTGAGCCCGCAGGAGGCCAAGGGGCTCGAATTCGACGCGGTGGTGGTGGTCGAGCCGGCGGAGATCGTCGCCAGCGACGAGCGGGGACATCGCCTGCTCTATGTCGCGCTCACCCGGACCACCGGCCACCTCGACGTGGTCTGCGTCGGCGACCCGCTGCCACTGACCGCACCGACGCGGCCCGGCAGGGGCGACGACGACCGGCCCAATGGCCTCACCGCCCGGGAGGTACGGCGCATCGCCGAGTACATCGCCGGACAGCTACGCGGCGCCGCTCCCGAACCCCACTGGGACGAGGTGCTCGCCGAAGTCACCCAACTCCTACGCCCGGAGTAAGGAAGGGCCCCTTGTTATCGCTTTCGGTATAGGAAGGGCCCCTTCCTAACCACGGGCCGCGCCCGGCGGCGCGCGGCGTGGCGCCGCGTGGCCCGCGCCGCGCCGCGCCGCGCCGCGCCGCCGGGCGGTGCGCGGTGCGGGCGGGCGGGCGGTGTGCGGTGCGGGCGGTGTGCGGTGCGGCTCAGTTGTGGGGGGGTGTGGTGCGGGCGATCGCCTCCGAGGCGAGCCGGCGGCCGACGGTCCACTGCACGATCTCCTGGACCACGGTCGGCTTGGTCGCTCGGCTCGACACAGTGATTCCCAGTTCCCGGGCCAGCGCCCGTAGCTCGGGCACCTTGAGTGTGAGGTCGTCGAGGTACCGGGTGGCGGCAACCCGGTCACCGATCGAGACCAGGTCGGCCCGGACCTGCTCCGCCGAGACCGGCGGTGGTGTCGGGGCGGCTGTCGTCCGGGCTGCGGTCGTGCGGTTCTTCGCCGTCCCCGCGGGTGCTGCCGTACCCGCGCTCGGCTGCCCGGCGAGTTGGAGCCGTACCCGGCCGGCGGCCAGGTCCGCGAGCTGGTCGGCCGGCAACGTACGGATGAACTCCGCCACCTGGAGCAGGACGGCGTGGGACAGGTCGGCCGGGCTGGTCACGTCTACTACTCCCTGATGACGGAACGTGCTAGGTGCGGATCTTGGCCAGCAGTTCGCTGGCGAGTTGCTGGAGTTCGTACTGGATCATCGCGTTGGCGTTGGGTACGAGCACCGCCGGGATGCCGTGCTCACCGGCGGTGCCGAAAATGGTCTTGTTCTCCCGGATCATCTGGTTGAAGACCGGCACCTCGATGTTCCCGGTCTGGCCGATGTAGTTACGCGAGGCCAGTATCGGGCCGTTGTTGCTGTACTGGATCATCGTGAAGACCACGCCGAGGAAGTGCGGATCGATCTGCCCGGTGCCGTTGCCTGCCACCCGGTTGTAGTCGCGGACAAGTTCGGAGACCTTCTTGCGCAGGTAGTCGATGCCGAGGGTGGAGAGGTAGTCCGCCTTCGCCGGAATCAGGATGTGGTCGCTGGCCACGATCCCGGTCCGGGTCACCATAGTGAAGTTCGGCGCACAGTCCAGCAGGACCAGGTCGTACCCGTCGAATGTCGGCTCGTCGAGTGCGTCGGAGAGGGCGCGGTGCAGCGCCAGGAAACGCGGACTGCCGTGCTGGAACCGGGAGCCGCCGAGCAGGGCGGCGAAGTCGAGGTCCACGTCGACCAGGCCGAGGTGCGAGGCGACCAGGTCCAGCCGACCCGGACCCCGTTCCGTGATCGCTTTGTTGACCAGTGGTGGGGTCACCACGTACCGGTGTAGTGGTTGTGTCGGCGTGGTGTCCAGCACCGAGCCGAACCACTGGAGGATGCTGCGTTCGTCGGCGAGGTCGCGTTCCCACTCGTCCGGCGTGAAGAAGGAGAAGGTCAGGCTGGCCTGCGGATCCAGGTCGATCAGCAGGATCTTGAGCCCACGGGTGGCAAGCTCCGCGCCGAGGTTCGCGGTCAGGGTGGTCTTCCCGACGCCGCCTTTGTAGTTGATGACCGAGATGACGGTCACTGTGGACACCACCGCGTCGACTGCACGGGCGTACGCATGACCGGCAGCATGCCACGTCAGGGCCGGTGCGATCGACCCCTGACGCTGGGTGAACGTGCCTCCCGCCTCCCCACTCAACCGGGCTGGATAGCCGCGACGAGGTCGCTGTCAGATGACCGACGGCGTGGGTCGTCACGGCCGTCCAGCCGGGCGTCGCCCCAGATGTCGGCGCGGAATCAGATGTCGTCGCGGAACGCGGCGGCCAGGTTGGGCAGCACCAGGGCAAGGTGGAAGGGCACCACGATCGCGGCGGCGACCAGACCCGAACCGGGGGCAGGCAGGTCGAGCATGCCCCAGAGCGCGATCACGGCGAGCGCCGCGGTGAAGAGGCCGAACCCGATCCGGTACGCGTCGAGGTAGACCCGGCCACGGATCTGCGCCTGCCGCTCGTCGAGCGCCTGTTCCGGCAGCTCCCGCGATGCGCAGGGCCAGCACCAGGCTGGGGCTGTATTCGCCGCGTTCGAGGTAGCCGATGGTCTGGTAGTGGACCCCGACCTCCTCGGCGAGCTGCTTGCGGCTCATGCCCCGTTCGGACCGCAGGACGGCCAGGCGGTTGTGGAACTGAGGCTCCGAACCCGCCCCTAGGCGCTGGTGCGGTCGGCGAGCCACTGCCGAATCTCCTCCTTGAGGCTCTCCGAAACCCCGTCCGCGTCGAGCAGTCGGGGCAGCAGTTCCGGCTCCAGCATCCACGCGCGGAAGCCCTCCGCGATGGTCACTCCGCGAACCGGCCGGTCGACCACGCGTACGTCATCACCGGCACGGACCTCACCCGGCTCGACCACCCGCAGGTACGCCCCCGGCCGGCCCTCCCGCGTGAACCGCTTCACCCAGTGCGGCTCGGCCATCTTCAGCTGGAACGTGGCACAGGGGATCCGACCGAAGGTGGTCTGCAGCACCAGGTCGGCGCCGATCCGCCAGCGCTCGCCGATGAACGCGCCGTTGACGTCCAGACCGACCGTGGTCAGGTTCTCGCCGAAGATCCCGCCCGGCAGTGGACGCCCCAACTCCGCCTCCCACCAGTCGTAGTCCTCCCGGGCGTACGCGTAGACCGCCTGGTCGTCACCGCCGTGGTGGGCTACGTCGAAGATCTGGTCGCCGACGAGTCCACTGCCCAACCCGGTGGTCTTCGGCCCGGGCGCCCGAACCGCCACCGGGTCGCTCACCGGCTGCTTGTTGATGCCGGTGACCCCGACCGACTTGGCGCTGTTCGGTTCCGGAACGGCCAGATTGACCGAGAGAATCATCCCCATAAATCCGACCTTACTCGCGGCCACCACCGATATTCCCGCCGCCGGCTCCGCCCGCCCCAAGCTCCCACCCCCGTGGTTAGCAAGGGGCCCTTGTACTACCGAAAGCGATAACAAGGGGCCCTTCCTTCCACGGGGGGCGGTGGGGACGGTTGAATGTGCGCCATGGCTGTGCGAATCGACGTGGACGCGGTGCGGGGCGCGGTGGACCCGGAGGTCTACCAGGAGGCGGAGGCACTGTTGGCCGCCGACAGGCTGGGCCGGATTGTCGAGGTGAACGGCGGTGCGGTCGCGGCCGTACACACCGACAGCGGCGCGACCGCGTACGAGGTGTGGGTCGGGGTGGTTGACGGGGCGTTCAGCAGCGAGTGCGACTGCGCCGAGCCGGAGACCGATCCGGAGGAACTCTGCGCGCACGCGGTGGCGGTGACGCTCGCCGCCCTCGGTGACGGTTTCCACTGGTCGCCGACCGCGACTCCACCCTCGACGGTACGGGTCGACCCGGGAGTCCGCCGGCTCGCCGACGTCGCCGCGACCCTCCCGGTCCGCCGGTTGGCCCTGCTCGTCGCCGAGCACGCGGTCACCGACCGTCGGCTGGAGGCCCGGCTGTTGACGTACGCCGGGGAACTGGGCGTGCCGACGGAGGACGAACTGGCCGACGTACGCAAGGTGGTGGAGAGCCTGGCGGCCGAGGCGACCACCGGCCACTGGGACCTGTACGACGTGGCCAAGGCCGGTCAGCACGTCGTCGAGGAGTTGGAGGTGCTCGCCCAACGACCGCCGACCGAGGCGACCCTGCTGACGGTCGAGTACGCCGCCCGGCGCTGGGACGCGCTGCTCGGCCCGCTCGGCGAAGCCGCCGACGACGAGGAGTTCGACGAGATCGGGTCGGCGCTGCGCGCGGTCCACGTCCGGCTCTGCCTGGAGTTGCGGGCAGAGCCGGAACCGCTGGTCGAACGGTTGCTCGACATCATCGAGGCGGCCGAATCCGTCGCCTCGTGTCTCGACCGTCCGACCGACTACCTGCCGGTCCTCGGCCCCGACGGTGTGGCCGCCCTGACCGACTGACCGATCCGTGGGGCCGACTGACCGATCCGTGGGGCCGACCGACCAGCGGGGCCGATCAGGCGTCGGCGCCGGGGTTGCGCCACTTCCGGCCACTGCGGCCGATCAGGCGGTCGGCGTCGGTCGGTCCCCACGAGGCGGCCTCGTACGTGGGGATCGGGGAGTGGTCCTTGGCCCAGTGCTCGATGATCGGGTCGACGATCCGCCAGCACTGCTCGACCTCGTCGGTACGGATGAACAGCGTCGGGTCGCCGAGCAGGGCGTCCAACAGCAGCCGCTCGTACGCCTCCGGGGACTCCTCGCGGAACGTCTTGTCGTACGAGAAGTCCATGCTGGCCGTGCGGACCCGGAACGAGTGGCCGGGCACCTTCGCGCCGAAGCGCAGCGAGATGCCCTCGTCGGGCTGGATGCGCAGGATCAGCGCGTCGGCGTCCAGTTCGGTGAGCTGGTCGGTGGGGATCGGCAGGTGCGGGGGGCGCTGGAACTGCAACGCGACCTCGGTGACCCGGGCCGGCAGCCGTTTGCCCGTACGCACGTAGAACGGCACCCCGGCCCAGCGCCAGTTGTCGACGTTGAGCCGCATCGCGGCGTACGTCTCCGTACGCGACAACGGGTCAACGCCGGGCTCGTCCCGGTAGCCGGGCATCAGGTCGTTCCGGGTGCCGCCGCGGGTGTACTGACCACGTACGGCCAGGTCGGCGATGTCGCGGTCGGTGGGGAGCCGGATCGCCTGGAGCAGCTTCACCTTCTCGTTACGCAGCCCTTCGGCGTCGAACGAGGCCGGTGGCTCCATCAGGGCGAGCGCGAGCACCTGGAGCACGTGGTTCTGCACGATGTCGCGCATCGCGCCGGCGCTCTCGTAGAAGCCGCCGCGGGTGCCGACGCCGAGGGTCTCGGCGACCGTGATCTGCACATGGTCGACCCAGCTACGGTCCCAGATCGGCTGGAAGATCGAGTTCGCGAAGCGGAGCGCGAGCACGTTCTGGACGGTGTCCTTGCCCAGGTAGTGGTCGATCCGGAAGACCTGCGGCTCGTCGAAGCTGGAGTGCACGATCGCGTCGAGTTCGCGGGCCGTGGCCAGGTCACGGCCGTACGGCTTCTCGATCACCAGCCGGGAGAACGAGCCCGGCCGGGCGTGGTTGAGCCCGGCGCCGGCGAGCCCGTTGATCACCGGTTCGAACGCCTCGGCCGGGGTCGAGAGGTAGAACAGGCGGTTGCCGGCGGTGCCGCGTTCGGCGTCGAGGCTGTCGAGCGTCTCGGCGAGGCGCTTGTAGGTCTCCGGATCGTCGTAGCCGCCGGAGACGTACCTGATTCCGCCGTTGAGCTGAGGGTGGTCGCGCAGCCCTCGGCCGTTGATCGCGGAGTCAGCGAACTGCTCGTCGCTCATCGCCGTCCGCGCGACGCCGACCAGGGCGAATTCGTTCGGCAGGCGGTGGTGGCGGGCCAGGCTCGCCACCGCGGGGATCAGCTTGCGTCGGGTGAGGTCGCCCGAAGCGCCGAAGATAACCAGCGTGGCGGGTGGCGCGCTGCGTTCCTGAATGAGCTGAGGGGCCTTGTCCATGGTCCGTAAGTCCTCCGACCGCGCGAGACGGTTCGACCGCGCGACTGCCTGGATGATGTTGTGGAGAACGCTACCCACACGGCGTTAACGGATGCCGACCGCCGGTACTCCGGAAGGCCATCAGGTGACCACTGCCACAGCGGCGGTGGGCGCTCAGGTGACCGCAGCCACAGCAACAGGCTCGACCGGGGTCAGTCGATGGACGGGCGCCACTGGAACCAGCGCTGCCCGTCGCGGAAGCCGGAGCGGAGATAGAGCGAGACGGCCCGCTCACCGGAGTGCACCGTGACGTGTTCCAACTCACGGTCGCGCGCCTGCGTCAGTACGGCGTCGAGCAGCGCCGCACCGATCCCGTCTCCACGCAGCTCCGGCACGACGTACACCGACTGGATGTCACCGGTGCGCCGGTCCATCCGGGTCGGGGTGGGCACCCGCGACGCCAACATCAGCCAGGCCATGCCGGCCAACCGGTCCTCGACCTCCGCGACGAACGCCAGGTGGGTGCTGCGGTGGTCGGCCATCCAGGTGCTGAAGAAGTCCAGGAAGCTGGCCCGGTCCGGGCCGGGTTGGCCGCGTTCCTCGACCCGCCAGCGCCAGTTCAGCCGGGCCAGTGCCGGCGCGTCCTGCATCGTTGCCTGTCGCACGGTCAGCCGCATGATCCGATTTTCGCCCGACGGTGGCTGCGGATGTAAGGAAGGGCCCCTTGTTATCGCTTTTTGTATAGGAAGGGGCCCTTCCTAACGCCTGTGGGTTGACCTCACGTCGGGTGGAGATTGCACGCTGGGCGCCACCGGAAGCAGAACGCACGACGTGTTGATACTCGGCTGGCGGGACGCGTCATGGCACCTGGAGTTGGTCGGCGGGGCGAACCTCACGATGCCGCCCGCACCGCCCGCCGAGGACCCGTTGGTGCTCTATCTGGCCGGGCCGGTCGACGAGACACTGGTGGCCCGGGTGGAGCGGGCCGGTGGCCGGCGGGTGTCGCAGGGGCCTACTGGGACCGGTGGGGTGTCACGGTCGAGGACCCGACGGCTACCGGCAGGTGCTCTCCACCCGATCGTGGTCCAGTTCCTGACCCACCGTGCGGACCGACCGCGTCCACGATGGAGGAAAGTTGCGGTGCCGCACCGATGTGCACGGCTACCGGCACCAACGGATCTGTTGAAGGTCGGTGTCGTCGACCGGTTCGTCGTCCCTCCGACGCCGCTGGACATGTCCTAGTCTCGTCGACCATGACCGAGGGATCCTTCCTGACGAGCGCCCGGGCCGGCTACGACACCATTGCCGTCCCGTACGCCCAACTGTTCGCGGCCGAACTGGAGGCGAAGCCGCTGGACCGGTCAACGCTCACCGCGTTCGCCGAGATGGTTGGTGGTGCGGGTCCGGTGGTCGAGGTCGGCTCCGGACCCGGTCGGGTGGCCGCGTACCTGGCGAAGCAGGGGCTGGACGTCTCCGGTGTGGACCTGTCGCCGGAGATGGTCGCGCTGGCCCGTCGGACGTACCCCGGGTTGCGTTTCGAAGAGGGCTCGATGACCGCGCTGGACCGGGCGGACGGTGCGCTCGCCGGGCTGGTGGCCTGGTATTCGATCATCCACATTCCGCCGGCGCTGCTGCCGGAGGTGTTCGCCGAGTTCCGGCGGGTGCTCGCTCCCGGCGGCCGGCTGCTGCTCGCCTTCCAGGTTGGCGACGAGTCGTTGCACCGTACGGAGGGGTTCGGCCACACGTTCTCGCTCACCTTCCACCGGCTGTTGCCGGAGCGGATCACCGAGTTGCTGGAGCGGGCCGGTTTTGTGGTGGATGCTCAGCTCGTGCGGGCGCCGGACGAGCGCGAGAAGGTGCCGCAGGCCCACCTGCTGGCGCACAAGCCGGCGTAACCCGGCCCTCCACCGGGGTGCGGTGTCAGCGGGGTGCGGCGGCGGGGTGCGGCGTCAGCGGGGGAGCTTCGACGAAGTGCGGCAGCCGGTCGGTGGGGGTTCCACCGACCGGTGCCCTCTGTTGCGAGTACCCATCGGGCACCCGCTCGCCGTTCATGATCGCCTCCCCGGTGGCCACGTCGGGCGGTGTACCCGCAGCCCTGAGCGGTACACGCCGATCGGACGACGACGCTCGTCGGGCGGGTTGTACGAACCCCACCAACGTAAGGAAGGGGCCCTTGTTATCGCTTTTTGTATAGGAAGGGGCCCTTCCTAACGTCCGTGGGGCGGGAGGGCTGCCCCGTGAAACAGGGTTTAGTTTTCGCCGATCGGGGATCCGGGAGGAGCCGACCCAGGGGGAACGGGAGGAGTCGACCCAGGGGGAAATTGCCGCCGAGCCGGCCGAGCCCGAGGAGTGCAGCGATGGCGCAGGTCGTACCCGACTATTTCGAGCCCGAGGGCGGGGCCGTGCTCACCACCCTGCTGATTGTCCGGGACGTCGACAGGTCGCGGGAGTTCTACGAGCGGGTCCTCGGCGCGACCTGCATCCGGGAACGTGAGCCGTGCATCCTGCGCTTCCGTAACAGCTACATCGTGATCAATACGGAGGGCGGGCCGACCGACGACAAGCCGACCGTACGTGCCCAGGCGCCGGCTGACTCGCAGATCCTGAGCTGTGCGATGAACATCCGGGTCAACGACGTCCACGCCGTGTACGACCAGTGGAGGTCACGCGGCGGCGAGTTCCTCACCGAGCCGAAGGACCATGGCGTCGAGATCCGCTGCTACCTGCGCGACCCGGACGGCTACCTGATCGAGGTGGGCCAGGGGACCGGGATCCTGGAGACGATCGGCCGCGCCCCGCGCCCCGCCCCCGCACCGATCTAGGAAGACCACCTGTCCCGCGCGACGACGCGGAAGGTGGAGTAGGCGACCTGCCACCCGTCCTTGAGCAGGGACCGGCGGGCTATCTCGGTGGCGGTGAACCCCGTCTCGTCGATCAGGTGGCGCAGGTAGGCCAGGTCGCCGGAGCTGCCGAAGAAGATGAGCATCCGGCCGTTGGGCGCCAGGTGCCGCCCAGCCGCTCGGAAGAACGTGGTCATCGCCCGGTAGTTCTCGTCCGTACTGGCGGCATCAAGTTCGTCGCGCGGGGCGAACCAGCGGAACGGCGGATCGAAGACGATCAGGTCGAAGGCGCCATCGACGGCGCCATCGACGGCGCTGAAGACGTCACTGCGGCGCACCTCGACCCGGTCGGCCACCCCGTTCCGCTCGGCGTTGCGGGTGGCCGCCTGGACCGCGTACGGATTGATGTCGACCGCCACCACCCGGGTCGACCGCGACGCCGCCAGGATGGCGTTGACCCCGCTGCCGGTCCCCATGTCCAGCACCCGATCGGTGTCGCGCACCTCGGCCAGCACCGCCTCACCGAGCAGGTGGGACACGCCGGTGATCGGTTGCACCTGTGGCGGGACGACCAGCGTCCGGCCGAGATAGTCGAATGTCTGGCCCGGCCCAGACGAGGAGCCCGCCTCGGCCCGCGCCTGCGCGTACGCGCTCTCGTGCCACTCACGGACACGTTCGGCGTATGCGGTCGACATCATCGGCACGTGTACGGGGGAATCGGACGAGGGCGAGGACGGCTCGGCCATGTCCCGCACTCTAGGCATGACCCCACGCGTCCGTACACCGCCAATCGGCCGCGCGGTCAGGTGACGGCGGCGAGCTCGCGGACGACCGGGCGCGTCAGGGTGTGGCGCAGGGGCGGGTGTCGATGGTGCACGCGGTGGGGGCGGAGTCCAGGCCGACACCGTCGACCCGGAACTGGAAGCTGACCGAACCACCGGCCGGCGTCGGCCCGGCGTCGGCGGTCGGCACGAAGGTCCAGGTGGTGCCCGCCTGCGTGGCCTCGGCGCCGGTCACGTCGCGCACGCTCATCGGTGCCCGGGGCAGGGTGATCGTGACCGTCCACCGGGCCACCGGGGCACGCCCCGGATTGTCGACGGTCACCGTCATCCGGTAGCCGAGCAGGGCCGGATCCTCGATCGTGTAGCTCGCGGTCAGCGGAACCGCCGGTGGTGGTGCGATGGGTGTGGCGCCGGACGCCGGAGCGCCCGGCGTGTCCGCACCGGCCGGCGGCACGGGTGGTGCCGGCTGCGCCTCGGGCTGCCCGGTCCGTACCGCCGCCGGGCTCGCGTCGCTGCCGGGGGTTCCGGGGCCGGCGGTGCCGCCCACACCCTGCTCGGCCGGGGGTGCCACGTGCAACGGCGTCGCCCGTTCCGGCGTACGGAGGACGAGCGCGATGAGCAGCACCAGGGCGCCGAGCACCGCCGCCGCCCCGGCGACGAAGCCCACCCCGATCGGCCAGCGCCCGAGCGGTGAACCCGGTGCCTTCCGGGCCGCCTCGCCGGTGCGGTCGGCCGCAGGGGTGAACAGGTGACGCACGGCCGCCGCCGCGTCGAGCACGGTGTCGAGGATCGCCACCGCCACGGTCCGGGGTGGACCTTTCCGGACCGGCTGCGGCGGTTCGGTGAGTCGTGTCTCGACACCACCTGGTGGACGGTCCGGCGACCCGAGTCGAAGGTCACCGGTCTGCTCGTCCGGATTCACGGTCCGTACCCCATCTCGATCTTCGGATCCCCAGTTCACCCTGCGGCTGGGTGCGGCGGCGCGGGTTCGAGGTAGACCGGCAGGTGGTGATGTGCCTGCCCGGCGAAGAGCGCCACCTCGTACGCGACGTCGCCGACCTCCACCTCACCGTCGAACCGTACGGTGAGGATGGCGCCACCGCGAGTCGTGGCGATGAACAGGTACGCCCGCCGCATCTGCACGATGATCTGCCGCACGGTTCCGGTCTCGGTCTGCCGCCCGGTCGCCACGGCGAGCGCGTGCAGCCCGGCCGTCACGCTCGCGACCTGGTCACCGAGTTCGTCGTCGACCTGGTGGGAGGCGGCGAGCGGTAGGCCGTCGGGGGAGAGCACCATCGCCAAATCCGCCCCGTCGACCCGGGTGACCAGGTCGTCCAGGAGCCGGGTCAGGTTGTCGGTCGAGACCATCGGGGAAAGCACTCGTCGTTGTCCTCTCACTGCCGTCACCGGCATCGGTTTTCTGTCGTCCGTACGTCGGGTCGCTCAGGGGATCGGTCGTTTCGGCCAGGGTGGGGTTGCCGACCCGTCGCCGGCCCTATCGGCGGCCAGCATCCGGAGTCGGTTGAGCAGCTCGCTGCGGTTGGCGCAGTTGAGGCGCTGGCGCATCCGGGCCACATGGTGTTCGACGGTCTTGGCTGAGATGAAAAGCCTGTCGCCGATCTGCTTGTAGGTCAGGCCGGCCAACACCAGGTCGGCCACCTCCTGCTCGCGGTCGCTGAGTCGGCTCTCGATCGGTGCGGTGACGGCGTCCGCGACGCCGGCCGTCGAGCCGCCGGCCGAGGCGGATCCCTTGGCTCCGGTCGGTCGGCCCTGCAACATCCGGGCACAGTCGAGCAGTGCCGTCATCGCCCGCCGGTCCGCCGTCCGGATTGCCGCCTGGCCAGCCAGACGCGCGCCGTCCCAGCCCAGTCCGGCATCGTGCAGACCACGTGCCGCTCCCTCGACGCGGGCAGGATCGACCGTCCCACGCAGCACCTCCACCCAGCTCTCGGCAGCGGCAGCCATCACGGCAGCGTACCGGCTGTGACCCGCGTTCGCGGTGAGCGCCGCGACGTGTTCGTCGGCCGTACCGGGAAGTTCCGCGATGATCGCCGCGTGTAGGCCGTTCCACCGCAACGGGGTCGCCCAGAGCGGCGGCGAGCCGAGTCGGTCGAGCAACGTGTACGCCTCCCGCAGGTACGGGTCGAGCCGGTTGAGTTCACCCAGCCGGGCCGCCGCCGTCGTGATCTCGCCCAGCGGGAGGAAGCTGTACAGGTCCACCGGGTGGCGTACCAGGGCCTCGCGTGCCTGTCCCCAGGCGCGTTGCACCGCCGGCAGGTCACTGTCGCGTCGGGCGATGCCCATTTCCAGGGCACTGGCGAAGAGCAGGTCCCGTGGTTCGAGCGGGCCGGAGATCTGTCGCAGCGCCTCGGTCGCCATCGCGGTCCGGCCCCGGACCATCAGGATCCACGCCTGGAGCAGCCGGTGCCGGCGGGACATCAGCGGACCGCCCAGGCCGGCGGCGATGGCCCGGTCGAGCACCCGCTCACCGATCTCCAACTCGCCGCAGTGCAGTGCCACCAGTGCCGCGAGCGCGGCCGGGCTGTCCGGCAGGAGCACCGTACGTCCGGCCGGTTCCAGCAGCGCGGCGGCCTGCACCAGGGTGGAGAGCGCGGCGGTCGGCGGTCCGGTGAGGGTTTCGCGTACGCCCCGGGCGGTGAGCAGCGCCGCGCCGGTGAGTAGCGTCGGGGGGCCACCCGGGGCCGGGCTGACGGGACCCGGGGACCCGGCCTCGGACTCGCCGGTCCCGATCGCGCCGATCGCCGCGAACGCGGCCGACGACGGCGCGTCGGACCAGCGGTAGAGCTCCGCCCCGCGACCGAGTTGGCCCCGGTGGGCGAGGGCGGTCGCGGCCACCGTCGCCCCGTCCCGCCGGTCGCTCGGGTCGTCGGCGCCGACCAGTCGGTCGGCCAGCCGTAGGGCCGAGTCGAGGTCGCCGGCGAGCGCCGCCGCGTACGCCTGGCGTCCGGTGGTCGGACGTCCGGCCGCCGCTGCGGCGGCGAACAGGTCGGCGGCGACCAACGGCTGTTCGGTCAGCGCCTCCTCGGCAGCGGCCTCGATGGTGGCGGGGTCGCACTCGCCGCCGACGCCGGGGGTGAGCAGGGCGCGGACCAGGGGCAGGACCGGTCCACCCCGGGCGCGTTGCAGGTCGGCCAGGCGCTGCCAGACGGCGATCCGCTGGCTGGCCGGGCTGAGTGTGGTGACCGCCCGCTCGACGATCGGGGGCAGCCGGTCGTCCGGGCCGAGCAGGCCGGTGGCTCGGGCTGCGGCGAGTGTCTCGTCGACCCCGTCCGGGTCCTGGTCGAGCAGGGCGCCGAGCAGGTCGACGGGGAGGGAGAGTCCGGTCGCGACGGCGAGCAGCAGGCGTCGTACGTCGGTCGTGAGGTCGGTGATGTCGTTTCCGAAGGTCGCCACGGCGGACCGGGGCAGCCGGTGACCGGCCCCGCCCCCGTCGCCTTTGACCGGTGCCGGGGCTGGGCGGAGTTCGGCGGCCAGCCGTTCGACGAAGCGGGGTACGCCTCCGGTCTGCGCGTGTACGAAGCTCACCAGGGCGGCGTCGGGCACCTGGCCGTACAGGTCGGTGAGCCGGGTCGCGGTCCGATGTTCGGTGTAGGGCGGGAGCAGCAGCGTCGGCCGGTCCCGGCAGAGCAGTTCGGTCAGCTCGACCAGGGCGGCCGGCCGGGGCCATGGTCGGTGGGCGAGCGCGACCCGGACGGGACCGGCGGTCAGCCAGCGGCGCAGTTCGGCCAGCCGGTCGGGGTCGAGCAGGTGCGCGTCGTCGACGAGCAGTACGGCGTCGGGGTCGGGGGTCGGTCCCTGTGCCGGCCAGCCTTCGACCACCGGCTGCCCGGTCCGCCGGTAGATCTCGGCCAGTTCGTGCAGCAGGGCGCTCTTGCCGTGGCCGCCGGGGGCGGTGACGGCGACCGTGATCGGGGCGTGGGGTGCGTCGCCGACCGCGTCGAGCAGTGCTGAACCGGCTCCGTCCAGCACGAGTTCCGGGCGGATGGCGGTGTGCGAACTCAACGGTGTCCTCTCGAGGAACTACGGCCGGGGTGCTGGTCGGCCAGGTCGCGTCCGGTGCCGGACGGCTCGCCGCGTCCGGTGGCGCGCAGCCCCGTGACCCGGGGTTTCGGCAGTTTCAGCGGGGTGATCCGGATCGGCGGGCGGGGCGGCGGTTCGGGGCTGGGGTCGGCCCGGACCAGGTCGCGGCCGGGGGGTCGGCCGGCGGTGGGGCCGGTGTGGGTCCACTCGGGGTCGGGGTGGGCCGTGGTGGGACCCGGTCGGCCGGGCGCGGTGTCGTCCCGGTTCGGGCGGTGGTCGGGGGCGCGGGGTGCCGGGTGGGTCGGCAGCAGGATCTGTCCGGCGGCGACCGCGGCTCCGGTGGCGGCGCTGGATTCGGGTTCGGTGGCGACCGTGACCAGGCCGGGAAAGTGCGCCTCGACCAGTTCGGCGACGAGCGGGGTACGGGCCCAGTCACCGACGAGGAGCACACCGTCGAGCTGTTCCGTGGGCAGTCCGCTGGTCCGGACCGTCTCGACCAGGGTTTCCACGGTCAGTTGCACGGCGGGTCGGACGAGTTCGGTGAAGAGGTCCCGGGTGACCGGCACCCGGATCGGCCCGTTCGGCAGGTGCAGGCGTACGTCGGTGTCGGTTGCCACGGCGAGTCGTTCCCGGGCTCGCGCGCACTCCCGGGGCAGGTCGAGCAGCGCGGCCCGCACCTGCGGGTTGTCGAGGTGGCGGGGGCCGAGCTGTCGGCCGAGTTCGGCCCGGACGTGGTCGTCGAGCCCCCGGCCGAGGTCGAGTTCCGGTCCGCCGTACGCCTCGCCCTCGCCGGCCGTGCCGAGCACGGTGAAGCCGCCGGTGCGGGCCCGACCGACCACGGTGCTGGTGCAGCCCCGTTCGCCCAGCGTGTGCACGGCGAGGGTACGTCCGGTGAAGCCGGCCGCGACGTGGCTCTCCGCGGCGGTGACCGCCTCGGGTAGCAGGGTGACGTCGCCGTGTCCGATCTCCCAGAGGGCCGCGTGCAGCAGGCTCCGGCGGTGGTTGCCCCAGCCGGCGGGGTGGCTGACCACGGTCCGGTCGGGCGGCGTGCCTTCGCGGACGGTGACCTGGTCGATCACCCAGCCGACGAGTCCGGCGGCGAGGGTCGGCGCGGCGCAGCTCTCCCCACCGACGAGCAGCGGAACGGGGTCACCGACGCGGGCGACGAACTCCCGGGCGATCTGGCCGGGGTCGATCGGGGTGCCGCCCTCGGCCGGGTCACCGACGGTGAGTGCGCCGTTGGCGCCGAGGTGCAGCACGGCGGGGACGGTGGGGGAGTGCGGGCTGAGCCAGGTGACCTCGGCTGGGCTCCAGGTGTTGTCCCAGAGCCGGGTGACGGCGGCGGTGGTGCGGCTGCCGCCGATGTCGATCCCGAGGACGTACGCCATTGCACCTGTTTCCTTTACCCGGTTGCCCCGGAGGGCTCGTGTCGGCCGCGCGGGGGCTCGTACGGTCCACCCCGAGAGGGCCCGTACGGACTCCTCCTTTCGTACCAGAGATCCCTCCACCAATGGGACCCTAAATCTGACGGGACGGACTCCCTAAGCCCCTAATCGTAGGGGTGGCCTCCGCCCTAGTTCTGGTCGCGGCAGGACGGGGATGCGTCCCCGATGTCCGGTACGTCACCCGGTGCCTACTGTCGTTGTCAGGTCCGGTGCCCCCGTTCGCCGGACCGTCCGGCCCCGCCCACCCGAGGAGAACGCTCCATAATGGACGCCACCCAGAACCTGCACGACTTCGTACTTCGCCTGCTCACCGACGTCGACGCCCGTTCGGCCTTCGAACTCGACCCCGAGGCCACCCTGGCCGACGCCGGGCTGGGTGACCTCACCCCGGCCGACGTGCAGGACGTCATCCCGTTCGTGGTGGACACCGTCCCGCTCCAGGGCATCACCGCGCTCGCCCCGGTCAGTGACCTCGGACTGGGTGCGCTCGACGGCGGCCCGCTCGGCGTCGTCGGCCAGCTCCACGCCGTCGCCGACCAGATCACCTCCGCCGGCTACGGCAACACCGTCGACGTCAACGCCTCGGTGCTCGGCGCGATCACGGTCGACCCGACCGGCCTCGGTGCCGCCGCCTCGGTGATCCCCGGCATCGGTGCCGCGGTCAGCCCCCAGGGCCTGGCCACCGACCTCTCCGGTGTGAACGACGTGGCGGACAGCCTGGACGTGGGCGTGGTCAGCACCTCCGGCGTCACCGGCGTGGTCGGCACCGCCGAGAGCGTGGTCAACGACCCGACCGGCGCGGTCCTCGACGGCACCGCCACCGACGGCCTGCTCGGCACCGCCGACTTCGCGGTCAACACGGTCACCGGCCTCACCCACTCCCTCGGCGTGGTCGACTCGCTCGACGTCGGTGGGCTGACCGACGGCCTCACCGGTGGTCTCACCGGCGGCCTCGGTGGCGTCCCGGTCGTCGGCGACGTGGTCGACCCGCACGGCGTGGTCGGCGGCGTCACCTCGACCGTCGGCAACACCCTGGACGGCGTCGGACTCACCGGCGACCTGGGGCTCGGTGGCGACGCGCACGCCACCACCGACGCCCACTCCACGGGCGGACTGCTCGGCCTCACCGACGGTCTGCTCTGACCAGTCGCGCCGCGGCCCGGGGGTGGGCGCGGCGCGACGACCGGCCGGAGTCCGGGCCCCGCTGCGGTGGGCCCGGCCTCCGGCCCCCCTGCGACACTGCGGGTGGCCACCCCTTTCACCGGGTGTGGTCGCCCGCGGTACCGGTGGTACGACCCCTTGATAATCGCGTCGAAATCGGCACACTTGGTGCGTGATGACGCGGATTTGGCTTGACGTACTCGACGAGACCAGCCGGCTCTGCGCGGCACACGGCCGTACCGACCTGGTCGACTCGGTACGCCGCAAACGGGTGCAACTCCTCGACCCGGGGTTGCGGGTCCTCGTCGTCGGCGAGCCCAAACAGGGCAAGAGTCAACTGGTCAACGCACTGATCAACGCCCCGGTCTGCCCGGTGGGAGACGGCCGGACCACCGTGGTCCCGACGGTGGTCCGGCACTCCCCACAACCGACGGCCGCCCTGGTCCAGGCCGCCGCACCGGCACCCGGTCGACCCGCCACCGAGGCGCCGGTCCCGGCACAGCGACTGCCGCTGCCGATCGAGCAGGCCGTCGCCCGGATCAGCACCGCGGTCGCCCCCGGCGCCGGTGCCGCCGGCAGCACCCACGTCGAGATCGGAGTCCCGCGTGGACTGCTCGCCGGCGGGCTCACCCTGGTCGACACCCCCGGCGCTGACGGCCCCGACCAGGCCAGGGTCACCAACGCGTACGCCGCCATGGCCCGCCCGGACGCGGTGCTCCTGGTCTCGGACGCGACCCGGGAACTCTCCGTCGCCGAGGTGAACCTGCTGCTCCAGATCGCCCAGTCGCACCCGAACGTGATCGTGGTCCAGACAAAGATCGACCTGGTACCGGACTGGCGTACGGTGGCCGACCGCAACCGGCAGCACCTGGCCAGCGCCGGGGTGCCGGCGGTGCTGATCCCGGTCTCCGCCGCGCTGCGACTACAGGCCGCCAAGACCGACGACAAGGAGGTCAACGCCGAGTCCCGGTTCCCCGACCTGATCGGCCGGCTGCTGCGCGACCAGAACAGCAAGTCCGAGGTGCTGGCCCGGTCGGCGGTGGCGCTGCTCAGCCGTACGGTGATCGAACAGCTCGCCGCGCCGCTGCGGGCCGAGCTGGCCTCCGCCCAGTCCGGGGACAACACCGCCGCCATGGGTCGGCTGCGCGCCGCCCAGCGGGAGGTCGACGAGCTGCGCCGGTGCAGCACCCGCTGGCAGAACACGCTCAACGACGAGATGGCCGACCTGCTCTCCGACATCGAGTACGACCTGCGTGACCGCACCCGCAAGATCCTGCGCCAGGTGGACGAGGCGTTCGAGACGGCCGACCCGCAGACCGGCTGGGAACCGTTCCAGCAGTGGCTGGAGGAGAACCTGGTCGAGGCGGCGGAGGCGAACTTCGTCTGGCTCGCCCAGCGTTGCGACTGGATCGCCGGACAGGTCGCCGCCCAGTTCGCCCGCTACGGGCAGGACGCGCTGCCGGACTGGTCGGTCCAGGTTCCGGCCGACCTCGCGCAACGGCTGCCGGTGCTGGAACAGCCCCCGATCGAGCGTTTCACCCCCACCCAGAAGGTGGTCACCGCGTTGCGCGGCTCGTACGGCGGGGTGCTGATGTTCGGCCTCGCCACCAGCCTCGCCGGCATGCCGCTGATCAACTTCGTCTCGATCGGCGCCGGTGCCCTCTTCGGTGGCAAAAGCATCCGGGACGAGAGCAAGTCGCTGCTCAAACGCCGGCAGACGGCGGTACGCGTGGCCGCCCAGCGCCACGTCGACGACTTCTTCCTCCGGCTCAACAAGGACTGCCGCGACACCGCCCGACGGGTCCAGCGGATGCTGCGCGACCACTTCGCCGCGCTCACCGAAGACCTCCAGGAGGCGATCGTCGGGTCGCTGCGTACCGCCAAGCAGTCCGCCGACGCCGACGCGGCCGTACGCGACCAGCGGCACCGCCAGATCGAACAGGAGATGCGGCGGCTGGCGGTCCTCTACGAGCAGGCCCAGCGGCTGGTCTCCGGCCGCAGTGCCACCGGGGCGTCACCGCTGGGCGGGCAGCCGTGACCGCTGCCCCCCGGCTGGACGAGTCCGTACCGGCGCTGCTGCACGAGGCGCTGGCGCTCTACTGGGACAACCCGCGCGCCACCGAACGGCTCCGGCACTACCTGGACCGGTTCGCCGAACCGCTGCGGATCGCGGTCGTCGGCCCCTGGCGCTCCGGCAAGTCGACGCTGATCAACGCCTTCCTCGGCGAGGAGGTGGCGCCGGTCGAGCCGGCCGACGGCGGACCGCTGCACACGTGGTACGAGGACGGCCCGGAACCGGGCGCGACCGCGTACTCGGCCGAGGGGTCGGCCTGGGAACTGCCGGTGGTCCGCTCCACCGGGGCACTCCGGGTGGAACTGGGCGGCTGGCGGTCGACGCAGGTCAGCGAGGTGGTGGTCCGCTGGCCGACCCGGGTGCTGCGCCACACCACGCTGATGGAGATGCCACCCGTGCCGGCCGGCGGCGAGGAGGGGGACGCGCCGGCCGCGATGAAGGTGGTCCGGGACGCCGACGCGGTGCTCTACCTGACCCGGGACGGGCGCGGCACCGACCTGCGGTTCCTGCGCGCGTTGCGCGACGGGGTGGTGGGCCGTTCGGCGCCGGTGAACACGCTCCTGGTGCTCGCCCGCGCCGACGAGCTGGGCGGCGGCCGGGTCGACGCCCTGGTCACCGCGAAGCAACTGGCCCGGCGTCAGTCCCAGGACCCGGGGGTGCGCCCGCTCTGCATGGGCACCGTGCCGGTCGCCGGCCTGGTCGCGCTCGCCGGCCGGGTGCTCAGCGAGACCGAGTTCGTCGCGCTGGCCCAACTGGCCGAGCTGCCCCGCGACGAACTCGCCGCCGCGCTGCTCTCCGCCGACCGGTTCGTCGAAACCCACTTCGCCGCCGGCCGGGCCACCGGCGGATCGCACGCCGCCGCCGAGTACACGCCGGTGCCGGACGCGACCGTACGTCGGGCGCTGCTGGACCGGTTCGGGGTCTTCGGGCTGCGGTTGGCGACCACGCTCATCCGTACCGGTGCCACCACCCGGGCCGGGCTCGCCGCCGAACTGGTCCGGCGCAGCGGGCTGACCGAGCTGCGCGAGTCGATCGCCCGGTACTTCACCGACCGGCGGGAGGTGCTCAAGGCCCGGTCCGCGCTCGCCGCGCTGGAACGGGTGCTGCGGACCGACCCCCGACCGGGGACGGCGGAACTGCACGCCCGGATCGAGCAGGTGCTCGCCGCCGCGCACGACTTCCGGGAGCTGCGCCTGCTGGCCACTCTCCGCGACCCGCGTACGAAGCTCGACGGCGACCTTGCCGCCGAGGCGCACCGGCTGGTCGGCGGGAACGGCACCAGCCTGGCGGTACGGCTGGAGCTGGAGCTGGACGCCGACGGTGGGCAGCTCTGGGAGCGGGGTGTCGACGCGCTGTACCGGTGGCAGGCGCAGGCCGAGGACCCGTTGCTCCGGCCGGATCAGCGGCAACTCGCCCGGGTGGTGTTGCGTAGTGTCGAGGGGATGCTCGCCGACCTGCGCGCGGGCCGGTCACTACACTGAGCGAGCCCTGGCGCCGCCGCAGCGCCTGCCTGCCAGGGGTCGCCTCGGACGGAGTTTTCCATGCTGACCATGCAAGATGCCCTGGCGCGCCTGACGGCGTACTGGTCGGGGCAGGGCTGCCTCGTGGTGCAACCGATGAACACGGAGGTCGGTGCCGGAACCCTCAACCCGGCGACCTTCCTGCGGGTTCTCGGCCCGGAGCCGTGGCGGACGGTGTACGTCGAGCCGTCGGTCCGCCCGGACGACTCCCGGTACGGCGAGAACCCCAACCGGCTCCAGACGCACACCCAGCTCCAGGTGATCCTCAAGCCTGAGCCGGGCAACCCGCAGGAGCTCTACCTGGGCAGCCTGAGCGCGCTCGGCATCGACGTGGCCGCGCACGACGTCCGGTTCGTCGAGGACAACTGGACCTCCCCGGCGCTCGGCGCCTGGGGGCTGGGCTGGGAGGTCTGGCTCGACGGGCTGGAGATCACCCAGTTCACGTACTTCCAGCAGGCCGGCGGGGTGAACCTCGATCCGCCCGCCGTGGAGATCACGTACGGCATCGAGCGGATCATCATGGCGTTGCAGAACGTACGCCACTTCAAGGAGATCGCGTACGCCCCGGGCGTCAGCTACGGCGAGGTCTTCGGCCAGTCCGAGTATGAGATGTCCCGTTACTACCTCGACGACGCCGACGTGGCGGCCAACCGCCAACTGTTGGAGCTGTACGCGACCGAGGCGCAGCGGATGATCGACGCCGGCCTGCCGGTGCCCGCGCACACGTACGTGCTCAAGTGCTCGCACGCGTTCAACGTGCTCGACTCCCGGGGCGCGGTCTCCACCTCCGAGCGGGCCGCCGAGTTCGCCCGGATGCGGCGAATGGCCGGCGAGGTCGCCCGTCTCTGGGTGGCCCGGCGCGAAGAGCTCGGGCACCCGCTCGGTGTGGTCGAAGCGACCCCGACGGCGACCGCCCCGACGGTCACGCCGACCGGTGAGTCCGCGCCCCGGCAGCTCGTCTTCGAGATCGGCACCGAGGAGATGCCGCCGGCCGAGGCCCGTACCGCCCGGGAGCAGGTCCGGCGGGAGCTGACCGAGCGGTTGGCGGCGACGAGGCTGGCGCACGGCACGATCCGGGTGCTGGCCAACCCGCGCCGGTTGGTCGCCGTCGTGGACGCTGTCGCCGCCCGCGAAGAAGACCACGTCCGTACGGTGAAGGGCCCCAAGGCCGGCGCCGCGTTCACGGCCGACGGCCAGCCCACGCCCGCCCTGATCGGCTTCGCCCGATCGCAGAAGGTCGAGGTCGACGCCCTGGAGCGGGTCGACTTCAACGGTGTCGAGCACCTGGCGGTGCTCCGCCCCGAGGCCGGCCGGGACGCCACCGAGGTCCTCGGCGACGTGCTCGCCAAGGTGGTGACGTCGCTCCGTTCGGCGAAGAACATGCGCTGGAACGACCCGAACCTCGCCTTCACCCGCCCGGTCCGCTGGCTGCTCGCCCTCTGGGGCGACCAGGTGGTGCCGGTGGCGGTGTCGTCGCTCGCCTCCGACCGGCAGACCCGGGTGCACCGCAACGCGCCCGCGCCGACCTTCCCGGTCGCCTCGGCCGAGGCCCACCTGGGCATCCTGGCCGACGCCGGCATCGTGGTCGATCCGGACGAGCGTCGCCGGCTGATCGTCGCCGGTGCCGAGCGGCTCGCCGCCGAGGTCGGCGGGCGGCTCGACGTCGACGCCGAACGGTCGCTCATCGACCAGATCCTCTACCTGGTGGAACAGCCGACACCGCTGCTCGGCCGGTTCGACGAGAGCTACCTCCGGCTGCCGGAGGCGATCCTGGTCAACGTCATGCGCAAGCACCAGCGTTACCTGCCGGTGCGCGACGCGCAGGGCGGGCTGATGCCGTACTTCGTCGCCGTCGCCAACGGTGCCGTCGACGCCGACCTGGTCCGCGCCGGCAACGAGGCGGTGCTGCGCGCCCGGTACGAGGACGCGGCCTTCTTCTACCGCGCCGACCTGAAGGTTCCGCTGGTCGAGATGCGGGAACGGATCAGCCGGCTCACCTTCACCGACAAGCTCGGCTCGATGGCCGACCGCTCCGACCGGATCGCCGAACTGGGCCGCGTTCTGGCCGCCGCCCTGGACCTCGGCCCGGCCGACACGGCGACCCTGCACCGGGCCGCCGCGCTGGTGAAGTTCGACCTCGGCTCGCAGCTCGTCACCGAGATGACCAGCCTCGCCGGGGTGATGGCCCGCGACTACGCCCTGCACGCGGGGGAGTCGGAGGCGGTCGCCCAGGCGGTGTACGAGTCCGAGTTGCCGCGCAGTGCCGGTGACGCGCTGCCCCGAACGCTGCCCGGGGCGCTGCTCTCCCTGGCGGACCGGCTGGACCTGGTCGCCGGCCTCGCCGCCACCGTCGGGTTGCCGACCGGCAGCAGCGACCCGTTCGCCGTACGCCGGGCCTTCCTCGGTCTGCTGGCCGTGCACCGCGCCCACCCGGAAATCGCCGGTCTGAGCCTGACCGAGGCGCTCGCCGCGGCGGCCCGGCGACAGCCGGTGCCGGTCGCGGAGTCGGTGCTCGCCGGTGCGGCCGAGTTCCTGACCCGTCGGCTGGAGCAGTTGCTCACCGAGGAGGGGCAACCGGTCGACCGGGTGCGGGCGGTCCTGCCCCACGCCGCCCGGCCCGGACTCGCCGACCGTCTGCTCGCCCAGATCGACGCCCTGGTCAAGGAGGAGCAGTTCCGGGCCCTGGCCGAGGCGATCCAGCGGGCCCGGCGGATCGTCCCCGCCGGCACGGCCGCCGGCTACCGCCCGGAGGCGCTGGTGGAGCCGGCAGAGCTGCGGCTGCACGAGGTGCTGACCCAGGTACGCGACGCGTTGCCGGCCGAGCCAGACCTGGAGCGCTTCAACGAGGTCGCCGGTGCGATCACCGGTCCGGTGAACTCCTTCTTCGACGAGGTGTTCGTGATGACCGACGACCTCGACCTACGCGCTGCCCGGCTCGGACTGCTGGCGACCGTACGTGACCTCGGCGCCGACCTGCTCGACTGGGAACACCTGCGGATGTAGTCCGCCGAAGGTTGTGTTTCCCGTACCGGCGACCGGCTGGTGATGCCTGGCCGCCGGTACGGGAACCGGTTTCGCCGCCCCGGCGCGGCTGGCCGGTCTTGTCGCCCGCGAAATCCTCTTCCCGCCGTCCGGGGAGCGTGTCCTATGTGGAGGAACGCTTGGCCAGGCCGCGCGGCGGGGCCTTCATGCCGACCACGATGTCGACGATCTCGATGTACCGGGCCTTCGCACCCATCCGGAAGTCGGTCGCCGCCGCGTGGATCTCCTCCAGAGAGTCCGCCTCGACCATGGTGACCTGGTCGTAGCGCGCGTCCACCCCGCTGCACACGATGTGGGTGAGCTGTTTGGTGTACTTGCCCATCTCGCGGGCGTGGCCGGCGGAGACCTCGTGGATGCCCTCACGACCGAGGGCGAAGTACTCAGGGCTGATCTTCATGAACAGGAACGCGACGTACTTGTTCTTGTCCGCCAATTCGTGCATGGCACTCCCAACCGACGCAATCGCTGGGTAGCTACGAAATCACCGTGAGTTTATGGTTTCGTGCAGATCGTCGGTGAAAACTGTCCGCTGGCCGACTCAACCGGCACGCTGGCCAGCGGAAACATGATCCAGCGCCGCCCCGCAGCCCGCCGCGCCCCCTCGCATCGCGCCGCGCCCGCCGCGTCCCCTCACGCCGCCCCGCGCCGGCCGCGTCCCCTCACGCCGCTGGCGTGTTAGGAAGGGGCCCTTCCTATACAAAAAGCGATAACAAGGGGCCCTTCCCTACCCCTTGAGGGTGTGGCCGGCGATGGCGGAGGCGGAGATGGCGGCGGGGAAGCCGGCGTAGAAGGCGACGTGGGTGATCAGGGCGGCGATCTCGTCCCGGGTCACGCCGTTGGTGATCGCCCGGTGCAGGTGCTCGGGCAACTCCTCCGGGCGATACAGCGCGGTGAGTACGGCAACTGTTACGAGGCTGCGGTCCCTCGGACTCAACGCCGGGTCCGCCCACACCCGCGAGTAGAGCGGGTCGTCGACGAGTTCCATCAGCCGGGGAGTGAAGGCGTGGGCCGTGGCGAAGGGCGACGGGTCGGGCGTACTCACGGTTCTTCCTCTCCCGGCGCTTCGGTCGGCGTTGTCCGGCCCTGGGCCCGGCGTTCGATGCTCTGGGCGAAGAGCGGGGTCTCGCGGCTGTTGTGGTCGGCGGAGGCGACCTGACGGGTGGCGGCGGCCTGCTGGAGTGTGATGCTGTGCAGGTCGATGAAGTCCAGGAACTCGGCGGTGGTGAACGCGACCACGCTGTTGGTGTACTCGCAGCGACCCTCGTCGATCGGCTTGACGCTGAGATCCCAGATGACCTTGACCTTGGTACGCCCCTGAGTCGTGTAGACGTCGGAGAGCGACACCATCCGGCAGTGGTGGGGGCCGACGATCTCGCCGACGTAGTGCTGGACGAGGAGCCCGTCGCCGATCTGCTCCACGTTGATCGACATGGGGCGGCCGTCGTCGGTGGTGGTGTAGCCCGCGGCGATGTGGTCCGGTGGTGCGCAACGCTGGTATTCGGCGTCGGGGAGGTTGAACAACCAGTCCGCGATGTCGATCCGCTCCATCGGCGCGTTGATCACCGCGTGGTAGGTGGATTCGGACAGGACCTGCTCGTCGGGCATCGCACCTCTCCTGCGCCAGCGTGAGCGGGGAGAACGTCCCCCGTCGTCTCTGGCGATGATGGCAGCCGGGGCGTGGGCCGGGGGCGGGATCGGGGGATGCCGGTCCGGGCGGCCGGGGCCGCAGCGCGCGGCGCGCCGCCGGGCCGCAGTTGTCGGCAGGCTGGCCAGCCCAACCGCCGGGGCCGCGCCCATCGGACGGTCGGGCGGCTCAGTCGATGAGGCGGCGTTCCCACGCCCAGGCCGCGATCTCCACCCGGTTGCGGGCGCCGAGCTTCGTCTGCACGCTGCCCAGGTGTGTCTTGACCGTTCCGATGGCGATGTACAGCCGGGCGGCGATCTCGGCGTTCGTTAGGCCCCGGGCGGCGAGCTTCACCACGTCGAGTTCCCGGGGCGACAGACCCGCGTCGTCCCGGGCCGGCGCCGGGGGACTGAGGTGCTCCAGCAGCCGTACCGTGATCGACGGGCTGATCAGCGCGTCCCCGGAGACCGCCGCCCGGACCGCCTCCACCAGCAGCGCCGGTCCGGAGTCCTTGAGCAGGAAACCGCAGGCGCCGTTGCGGAGCGCCGTGTGGACGTACTCGTCGAGATCGAACGTGGTGACCACGACCACCCGGATCGGGTCGACCACACCCGGCCCGGCGAGCAGCCGCAGCGCCTCCAGGCCGTCCATCCGGGGCATCCGGATGTCCAGCAGCGCCACGTCCGGCCGTACCTGCCGGGCCAACGCCACCGCCTCGACCCCGTCGGCCGCCTCGCCGACCAGTTCCATGTCCGGCTGCGCGCCGAGGATCATGCCGAAGCCGGTCCGGACCATCGCCTGGTCGTCCGCGATCATCACCCGGATCACCGGTCCACCTCCTGCCGTATCGGCAGCAGCGCGTCGACCACCCAGCCGCCGTCGATGCCGGGGCCGGCGGAGAACTGCCCACCGATCGCCCGCACCCGTTCGGTCAGGCCGACCAGACCGTACCCGTGCTGTCCGCGCGGCCCCGGGACCCGGGGTGCCGGACCGTCGTCGCTCACCCGGACCACCAACCAGTCCGGCGTACGGCGGACCGCCACATCCACGATCGTGGCACCGGAAGCGTGCTGGCGTACGTTCGTCAGCGCCTCCATGACCACCCGGTAACCGGAGGTCGAGACCTCGACGGGTATCCCGTCCAGCTTCCCGTCCAGGTGCAGCCGGGCGGTCGGCTCCGCCGAAGTGTTGAAGCGGGCCAGCAGCGGGGTAAGGTCCGCGACCCCGGCCAGCGGTGCCAGCGGCGCGTCAGGTGCGGCGTCGGGGTCACGCAGAATTCCCACCATCCGCCGCATCGAGGTCATCGTCTCCGCGCCGGCCCGCTCGATCTGTTCCAACGCGAGCAGCACCCGCTGCGGGTCCTGCTCGGCGACAAACCGCGCGCCCTGTGCCTGGACCACGATCCCGGTCACGTGGTGGGCGATGAAGTCGTGCAGGTCCCGGGCGAACTCGGCGCGCTGCTCGGCCCGGACCGCGGCGACCGCCCGGTCCCGCCCGTTGGCCAGCAACCGCAGGTACACCCCGCCCGCGGCCGAGGCACCGGCGCAGAGCGCCAGGAACAGGACGGCGATGACAAAGGTGCTACCGCTCGTGCTGCGCATCGGCAGCGCGACGATGGCCGCGCCGAGGCCCAGCACCGCGCCGAGCGCCCAGGCGGCGGCCCCGCGCCGGGCCACCATGAAGAGCACTCCGAGCAGGCCGCAGGTTTCGGCGAGCCCCCAACTGGCGGCGCTGGGGATCGGTGGTCCGACCACCCTGGGTACCAGGGAGACGACGAGCGACGCACCGGCGAGCACCAGCGCCGCCCGAGGCAGGCGACGCGAGTTCCGCGGATGTGCGGGCAGCCACACCAGTACGGTCGCCACCGCCAGCACCACCCCGACCAGGGCCGGTGCGGCGGCGTCCGCCCGGATCAGACCGATCCGTAGGTCGAGGAGGCCGAGCACGGCCATCACCCCGAGCGCCGCGCACTGGCCCAGACGGAACCACAGGTGTTTGAATCGAGGGGTCGTCATCGTGACCCAGCGTAGCCAGCGGACGGCGGAACCCAGATCGGCCGAAAGTTAGAGCCGGGCGAGGCGGAACCCGGCTGCGGACCGATGTGCCGCCGGTCACCGGAAGGCGAAGCTTCCTGCGGAGTTGTAGAGCATCCGCTGGAGGATCGATGAGTTCGCGAAACCATGCCGTCACACCCGCACGGGAGGACCGGTCCCAGGCCGCCGTGGCTGCGGTCGACCTGGTCAAGGTGTACGGCAGCGGTGACACCGCCGTACGGGCACTGGACGGCGTCACGGTGGGCTTCGGCCGGGCCGAGTTCACCGCGATCATGGGTCCCTCCGGCTCGGGCAAGTCCACCCTGATGCACTGCCTCGCCGGCCTGGACACCGCCACCTCGGGACAGGCGCTGCTCGGCGGCACCGACCTGACCAAGCAGTCCGACCGGGCGTTGACCGCCGTACGGCGGGAGCGGATCGGGTTCGTCTTCCAGTCGTTCAACCTGCTGCCGCAGCTCACCGCCGAACAGAACATCACCCTGCCGATGGACCTGGCCGGCCAGCGCCCGGACCGTGAACTCCTCGCCCACCTGGTGCGGGTGCTCGGCATCGGCGACCGTCTGGGGCACCGGCCGAGCGAACTCTCCGGCGGGCAGCAGCAGCGGGTGGCGCTCGCGCGGGCGCTCGCGTCCCGCCCCGAGGTCGTCTTCGCCGACGAGCCGACCGGCAACCTCGACTCCCGCTCCGGCGCCGAGGTGCTCAGCTTCCTGCGCGAGTCGGTGCGCGACCTCGGCCAGACCGTGGTCATGGTGACCCACGACCCGTCGGCCGCCGCGTACGCCGACCGCGCGGTGCTGCTCGCCGACGGCAGGATCGCCGGCGACCTCCCCCGCCCCGACCACGCCTCGGTGACCGAGGCCCTGCACGCCCTGGCGGCGAACCGATGAGGGCGCTGCTGCGGACCCAGTTGGGCGGTGTGGCCCGCCGCCCGAGTCGACTGCTCCTGACCGGCCTGGCCGTCCTGGTCGCGTCGTTTGTCGTCTTCGCCGGGGTGCTGACCCAGCAGATCGTGGCCCGGACCGTGGAGGCGACCGCCGCCACCACACCGGCCGCGGCTGATCTGGTGGTGGGCGATGCCGAGGGGAACGCCACCACCGCGTCGGTCCTCCGGCAGGTGCGCGAACTTCCCGGGGTCGCCGAGGCGGCCGGCCGGATCGACACGGGCCTACAGATCGGTGGTTCGGGCGGTAGCTGGATCGGGTTGAGCGGCGACCCGGGGAGTGGCCCATTGGCGTTGGCCCGGGTGATCCAGGGCAGCTATCCGGACGCGGCGAACGAGATCGCCGTCACGCCCCGTACCGCCGAACGGATGGGGCTCGCTGTCGGCGCGGTCACCACCGCCCGGATCGAGCAGCAGGCCCCTCAGATCACGTTGACCGTCACCGGCGTGGTCGAGGCCGATCGTGACTTCGGGCAGGACGCGTACGCCCCGGACAGCTTCGTGTCGGCGCTCGGCGCCCAGGACTACGTACGGCAGATCGACCTGCGCCTGGCGCCCGGTGCCAGCCTGACGGCCGTACGCGAGCAGGTGAACGGCATCGTGGCGGCGGCCGGCGGGGATCGTCGCCCGCCGGTGCGTACCGGTGCCGAGGTGCGGATCGCCGAGGCCAAGGGGGCGGTCGACCGGCTGAAAGTGGTCTTCGTCCTGGTCGGCATGTTCATCGCGATCGCGGTGGCCGCCGCGGCGCTGGTGGCGACCTCGACCTTCCGGATCGTCTTCGCCCAGCGGATGCGGCAACTCGCGCTGCTGCGGGCGATCGGCGCGGGCCAGGGTGGCCTGGCCCGAGCACTCGCCGCCGAGGGGGCGCTCACCGGCCTGGTCACCGGTACGGTCGGCGTGGCGCTCGCGCTCGCGTTCGGGCACCTCCTGCCGCTGGTCCTGCGGGCGTTCGGCCTGACTGTGGCGTCGCCGGGAATTCCGCTGCTCCCCGCCCTGGCGGTGGTGGCCGGCGCGACCCTCATCACCCTGCTCGCGGTGCTGGCACCGGCGTTCTCCGCGGCCCGGGTCGCCCCGTTGGAGGCGCTGCGGGCGGCGAGCACTACCTCGGGTCGGCGTGACGTCGGCGTGGCCCGCTTGGTGATCGGTCTGCTGCTGGCAGCCGTCGCCGGGTTGTTGGCGTTCTGGGTGTTCAGCCACCGACCGGGGCCGAACCCGGAAAACTACAACCCCGTTTCGCTCCTGTCTCAGTTGGTCCTTTCCGGCACCCTTGCCTACTTTGCCCTGGTGGCACTGGGGCCGCTGCTGGTCCGGCCGGTGCTCTGGGTGGTGGGCTGGCCGTTGCGTCAGTTTGGTCCGGTCGGTCGGCTGGCGGTCGGCGGGATCGGCGGGGCACCCCGGCGGGCGGCGGCGGTCTCCGTGGTGGTCGCCCTCGGCGTGACGCTGATCGCCGGTGTCCTGGTCAACGGCGCGTCATTGCGGGCGCTCAGCGACCGGGACATGGCCATCTCGGCTCCGGCGGACTTCGAGGTCGTGGCCGGTACGAACGCGACCCTCCCGAACACGGTGGTCGAGGGTGCGCGCCAGCGTCCCGAGATCACGCACCTGACGCCATACCGCCGGCTCAACGGGCTGATAATCACCCGGGCCGACAGCAACGAGCCGGTGCCGGTCCCGCGCCCCGGCATGCCGACCTCCGACGCCAACGACCTCGACCTGGGCGCGTTGCCGGAGTTGCGCAAGCTCGACGTCCGATCGGGGAGCCTTGCCGACCTCGGACCGGGGCAGGTGGTGTTGACCAGGTTCGCCGCCAGTGACGTCAACGTGCGTGCCGGTGACCGGATCGTGCTGACCCGGGAGCAGCACACGGTCGAGGTACGGGTCGCCGCGGTTCTGCCCGGTATGACCCCGCTGGGCTCCAGAGTCGTGGTCGATCCCACTGACCTGGACCGGCTCGGTGCCCCGGCTGGTTACTCCGGGCTGCTGGCCGACGCGTCCGGCGCGGGCGAGGACGGTCGGACGGCGGCTCAGAAGGCGCTGCGGGAGTTGGCCGGGGGGAACGACGGGGTCGGCCTGACCGTGTTGGCCGACCAGCGGGACGAGATCAACGGGCAGATCAACGCGTTGCTCGGGGTGGCGGTTGGGCTGGTCGGGCTGACCGTGCTGATCGCCGTGGTCGGCGTCGGTGCCACCACCGCGCTTTCGGTGGTTGAACGGGTACGCGAGTCCGGCCTGCTCCGGGCCGTCGGCCTCTCCCGGGCCGGTCTGCGGATCATGCTTACCGCCGAGGCGGGGCTCTACGGTCTGATCGGCGCGACTCTCGGTTTGCTGCTCGGCCTCCCGTACTCCTGGTTGACAATCGAGGCGCTCGGCGCGAACGCGCCGCTGGAGATGCCGGTGCTACCGCTGATCGGGGTCTTCGTGGCGTTGGTCGTGCTGACCGCCGTCGCCGGGGTGCTGCCGGCCCGCCGTGCCTCCCGGGTCAGCCCCGTCACCGCCCTCGCTGCCGACGCCTGATCCGCCGTCCGGGTCCGCCCGGCTTCCATGAGCGTCAGGTGCTCAGCCCTCGACACATCGCGTGAAGGGTGGCTGAGCACCTGACGATCACGGCCTTCCGGGTGTCTGTCAGCGCCTTCCAGCTCTGGTCAGGGCATCCTCGGCCTGGGCGGCGAGGGTGGTGACCAGGCCGGCAGCGGCCGGCAGGTCGGTGATGAGGTCGACCGCCTCGCCGGCCCAGACCGGCAGCGGGGGTATCACGCCACGCGCCACGTCGTCCTGGTAGTCCCGTCCGGCCTGGGAGTCGCCGACGAGTTCTGCCTCGCGCCCGCGCCATCGATCGAGGTGCGGGTGGCCGAGGGTGCGGGCGGTGTACTTCGACGGCCATCGGGAGCCACGGACGATGTCCAGCACACTGCTGCGCTCGGTGTCCTGCCCCCGCCCTTCGACGATCTCCCTGGTGATCTCCGGAGCGACCAGGGCCTCGGTGGTGGCCTGGAATCGGGTGCCGATCACGGCTCCGGCGGCACCCAGGGCCAGGGCTGCGGCGATGCCCCGGCCGTCGGCGATCCCGCCGGCGGCCAGCACCGGCACCGGCGCCGCGAGATCCACCACGACGGGTACGAACGGCAGCGTGGACCGCCCACGCCGGGCTCCATGGCCACCGGCCTCGGTGCCCTGCGCCACGATGACATCGGCTCCCAGGTCCACGGCCTGCCTGGCCTCCTCCAGATCGGTGACCTGGATGATCAGGAGCGTCCCCGCTTGACGGACGGGTTCCACGAACGGGCTCGGATCGCCGAACGAGAACATGACCGCCGTGGGCCTGTACGCCAGCGCACGTTCCACCGCACCGACATCGATCGCCCAGGTCAGGAAGCCGACGCCCCACGGTTGGTCGGTGCCCGAAGCGACGATCGGCGCCTCGCGATCCAGCCACCCGCGATCTCCGTCACCCGCACCAAGCATCCCGAGGCCGCCGCCGCGAGAGACGGCCGCCGCCAACGCGCCACCCGCAGACCCTCCCATCGGCGCCAGCACGATCGGATGCCGCACTCCGAACAACTCCGTGAACCGCGTCGACAATGGCATTCGCCTCATCACTCCTGTGTTGTTGGCCGTCCAAGGGCGCCTGCCGAGGGTGAGTGGGCTTCACCTGTCGTGAGCCTGCTCCGGGCCCGGTTGGTTGTCATCAGGCATGGGAGTTTCCAGGGCGCGATCTGGAGTCGAACCCCATCCCTGACGCCGGCCACGAATGCCCTTCGTCGGCGTCCGTCCAGTTCCCATGATCGTTAGTTTCTCCGCCCCTCTGTGTTCGGCGTGTCGCGCGGCAGAGCATCTGACGATCATGGGGGCAGGCAAGAGACTGGCGGAGGCGGCTCGGCGGACAACGTTGGGCCACAGGCAGTAAGGGGTGTCGCACGTGGCGCGGACGTGGTTGTCGATCCGGGTGGAGTTGGTCTCCGGCAGGGGGGAGGACTGGTGGCCGCGGCCGGGGCGGGTGTTCGCCGCCGCCCGGTCGCACTCCTTCGCCCAGTTGGGCGACGCGATCGATGCGGCATTCGCCCGGTGGGACCGAGCCCACCTGCACCTGTTCACACTCGACGGTGGCGTACAACTCGCCACCACCCGGCACTGGGACGGAGATGAACCCGAGGGAACCCTCAACGACCGGGTCACCAAGCTGAGCCGGCTGAAGCCGGGCGAGCAGTTCGCCTACGTGTTCGACCTCGGCGACGACTGGGCACACCTCTGCACCGTCGCCCAGGAGCGAATCGACCCGCTCGACACCCTCGGGATCACCCCGGACGCACCACTGCCCTACTGGGGTTGGGGCGATCTCCCCGATCAGTACGGGCGGCGCTGGGACGGCGACGACGGCGAATCTGAACCGCCGAAACCACCGGCGAGATCCCTCGAAGATCTCCCGCCGCTCCTGTCGTGGTGGGGTCCGCGTCAGCGATCCGATTGATCCGGGGGCATGCGCTTCCGTGAACGTCTGCGTAAGCTCCTGCCCACTGAGCGTGTCCGGCTCGCCAGGCGGGCACAGTGGACCGGGGAGGGTTCATGAGTACGGCACAGATCGTCGCGCAGTTGAGCGCCGCGTCCCAGAAACTGGACGAGATCGAGCAGAGAGTACGCGCGGCCGTGGAGGAAACGAACGCTGCACGCGGCTTGGTCGCAAGCGCTCTCGAAGGTGGCTCCGGTCAACTCACCGGCATGTTCGACCGGATTCGCGAGGCGCTCGGCCAGGCGTCGAGCGTCACCGGCGTGACCAAGGAACACGTGCAGGCGACCATCGCCAAGGCGCAAGCCCTGGGAAACTAGACGGGGGTGGTGGCAGCACCACAAGCCAACCACCCCCAGTGGTAGCGGTGGAGTCGACCTCGGCGCGTAATGCCTCTCCTGAGTCGCGCGAACGTCGTGAAGGGGACACGTCTAAGCGAAGATTTCCGCCGGAACGTGTGAGTGCTCAATCCATTGGTTTCTGGGCGACTGCGGCAACGGCGCCATGGGTGGCGTTATCGGAGGTTGTTCCGCTGTTCCCAAAGATTCTAGGCGGGACGTTGCTTGCTGTCGCGGCAGCCGTTAGCGCTGGCAGGTCTTGGCTTGACAAGCGCGACGGAATACAGAGGGGTGAGGATGAGAGTAGATAAAAGGGTCGAGCCGACAGTTCGAAAAGCTATTCACGCCGCAGTCATACGTGACTTTCCGTTGCTGGAAGGGCAGCTTCAGAAGCTTCCTGACGACGAAGCTGTCCGTAAGGCAATCGAGCTGACTCTCGCGCTGATCTACTTTCTCATGGTGGACATTCACGAGGGCGAGCCAACTGACGCCGAGATCAGGGGCGTGGCTGCGGAGATTGCTCGGGCAGAGGCTTGGGCTCGCCCTGCGGATGCCGAGGTGACGGCGTTCCTGAGCAAGCTGATGAAGCGGGAGGCGTTCGCGCCTGAGGTGCCGGACGAGAATGTGATCATTCTGGCGTTCGTCTCGGCGGCGAACCTGCTGTCCTCCTGTCGTCGGGATGAAGAAGAGTGGTGGGACTACCTTGATCGTGCTGAGGCCGCGATCGAAGCGGCCTGAATTTCTGGTGGTCGAAAGAGGCGCACGCTCCGGGCCTGGTCCGTCGTCAGGCCCGGAGCGTTTTCAAGGCAAGATCAGAAGTCGAATTCGCCGTCCTTGACGCCGGCCACGAAGGCATCCCACTCGTCTCTGGTGTAGACGATGGTCGCCGCATCGGGCCGCCTGCTGTGACGCACGGCCACGCGCCCCGACCCGTCGGCCAGCGGACCGGCCTCCACGCAGCTAGCACTCGTGTCGGCGCTGTAGGTGCTGATGTGCCAGCCCACAGTCGGAAGGTTCTCGGTCATGACATTTCCTCCCCGATGCTCTTGATCAAGCGCGCCGAAGTGATCGGGTCGAGCGACGCTTCCCGTACTTCATCGTACGCGTCCCGGAACCGCTCGGACTTCGGCAGTTCGAAGTACATCTGTCCGGCCAGACTTTCCAGATAGCCAACCTCTGGGTAGGGGCGAGGCATCCGGAACAGCCAGAATGAGCCGTCGACGCCCGGGTGCAGCGCAACCGTTTCGGGCAGAATCCGGAGGTCAACCTGCGGGAGCCGGGTGACCTTGGTCAGGTGGGCGAGTTGCGCCCGCAGCAGACTCGGGCCACCAATCTGTCGTCGCAGCGCGGCCTCGTCGATGATCACCTCGAAGCTGATTCGGCGCGGTTCCTTCAGCACCAGTTGTCGGTCCATGCGGAGCGCGACGCCGCGCCGGATCTTTTCCTCGCTGACTTTCGGGCCTTCCGTGCAGCGGATCACCAGGTCGGCGTAGGCCGGGAGTTGAAACAGGCCGGGTACCACGGCGGCGTGGTAGGAGCAGACCGTCTCGGCGCGGGACTCCAGCCAGGGGAAGTCGATGAACGACGAGTCGACGATGTCGCCGTAATTGTCGTTCCAGCGATCGGTGCGCCAGACCTCCTCGGCCAGGCTGAGCAACTGGGCGCGGTCGGTCGCGCGGTGGAAGCCGTAGAGGTCGAGCAAGGCCAGCACGTCGCCGCGCTGGATCGGCCATTCCGCCAGCTCGTAGCGGCCCAGCGCGGACCGGTCCCGGTTGAGGTGGCGGGCGACCAACTCCAGGGTCATCCCGCGTTCCTCACGTAGCTCGCGGAGTTGTGCGCCCAACCACTGGGCGCGCAGGGTTCGGATGAAGGGCTTGTGGGGCACGGGTGCGTACACCTTTCTTGGAATGAGCGGGCTGGGAACCATTGCTCCCCCTCGACGGCGCTGGAAACGTGAGCGCTGGAGGAGGTGATGGTGGTTACCGGTCCGCTGCTTTTCCCACGGGGTGCACGCTCGTTACCGGTGACCGCGACTGTGCCACGAGCCGAGAAAGGTGACGAGGGTGGGCTTTGCGATGGGCAGTCGCCTACCGATCCTCGCCGGGCCTCTGAAGGAGTGATGAGTCCTTAACCGACTTGCCTATGTGTCTATCACGGGCGCGTTGATGATCGCGACCCCGTACCCGAATGAATTTCGACGCCGGCCGGCAACCCCGGTTGGTGGAACTTTCACGTGTTGAGCGAACGACTGACGATGGTGAAAGGGATCTTCGAATGGACAACCAACCACCGGAACAACGGTGGAAAATGATCAATAGGGCGGTGTTCGCGCCGCTTCCCCGGGAGGCCGTGGAGGCGGTCGCCGGTCCCGAGCGCGAACCCGATCTCTACGTGATCCATCTGTCAGTGGCGGCGCTCGACCTGAGGGGTGCGCTCCACATGGCCTGCGCGGTCGCCCGGTCGCTCGCCTTCCTACCCCAACTCGACATCGGCGCCACACACGTCTCCCAGGAGGACAACCAGAACGTACGGCACTGGGTCTTCTGCAACATGATCCTGCCCGGCCGTCAGCGGTGCGGACGCCGTGCGGACCACCACGGACCCTGCGACTCGGCCGGTGTCGAATGGTGATCCTGGAGGTGGCCGACGTTGTCGTCAAGGCGGCGCTGTGGGTGCTGTCCGGCCTGCTGTTCTGGCAGTGGATGCAGGAACGGCAGCGGCGGCGACGGCACGGGGCGCGGATCAGCCGGCGGATCGAGCGACTGGTGCGGAACACGATCTACGCGGCGGTGGTACGTGACCCGGCGAAGCTGACCAAGGCTTTGACCGAACTTGTGGACGGCGAGAAGGCGTCCAGAGCCGTCGACATCGCGTTCCGGGTCGTCGTCCGGGTGCTCTGGGACGCCCACCGGGGCGAGCCGAACGAGCCAGAGCTGAAGCTCCTCGCCCACGATATCGCCGCAGTGGAGACCTGGGCAGAGCTCACTCCCGAGCAGGTGCTCACCTTCCTCACCGAGACCACCGCCGAGGTGCCGTACGACCTGCGCACACTTCCCCCGGAGGAGACCATCCTGATGGCGTTCGTCGTGGCCGGCCACCTGCTCTCCGTCCACCGTGCCGCCGACGACCGGTGGTGGGACTACCTGGACCGGGTCGAGCGTCGGATCGAAGCCGGCCACCGTTAGCCGGCGTGGGTGAGAAGAATCAATCTCTGGTGAGCGGGCCTGGTGTGGCTGCCGGGAGCTTGTCGACCACGACCAGACTGGTGCCAGGGATGATCTCTTCGAGAAGTTTGCGCTGGCCGCTCTTGGTGATCCGGATGCAGCCGTCGGTGACGTTCTCGCCCAGCGTGTCGTCGTTGTACCAGGTGTGCAGTCCGATGTGGGCGCCGCGCAGACCAGCCGGCACCGCGTCCGGATCATCCGGCACCGCGCCGAGGGCGAACACGTCGGTGTTCGCGTAGACGTTGCCGACCAGGGCGGAGCGGCCGAGGACGAAGGTACGGCCGAGTGGCGTCGGGGTCTCGCGGGTGCCGAGGGTGGTCCGCCACGTCTGCACTGGTTTGTCGTCACGGAACCAGGTCAGCCGGAAGGTTTTCCGTTCCACCACGAGCTGGTCCCGCAGCGCCACGGTCTTCCAGTTGCCCGGCGGCACCCAGGCCAGGGTGCGGTTCGCCGACGGAAGCAGCACGCCCGCCCAACCGGATCGCCGCTCGACGATCGGTACGGTCAGCGGCACCCCGGCGAGGGTCGGGGCGAGGAAGGCCCGCGGTTTGCCGCCCGGGGCGTCGTACGCACCGACTTTCGCGGTGGGGTGGAGCCCCTCGCGGAGCCGTACCGTCGACATCGGATCCGGATCGGCGGGAAAACCGCCGGGTGCCGCCGCATAGTCCACCACTGGTAGGTTTGCCGGCGGCGGTATCGCGGACATCGATGGCTCGACGGTCGCCGGCGCCGTGTCCGCCGGGTCGACCGAGTCGTTCGGTGCTGGTGTCGGCGTCGTGGTCGGTGTTGCCGACGGCGGATCGGCCCGGTCGGGGCCGGTGGCCGAGCTGATCACCAGGGCCAGCGCGACCGTGCCGCCGAGCAGCGCGAGGAGGCCACCGGTGAGCAGCAGACGCGCGCGCGTCCGGGTCGGAGCCGGTGCTTCCGAAGGGACAAAAGGCACACATTCACTGTACGTGGTGAAGTTGCCCCATTGGGTAGTTCTCGTCGTTCGGTGACCGGCCGACCAGGTCGGACTCCGACCAGCAGTCGATTGTGAAAAGAAATCGCGTCAGCCACTCATCCGCCCGTTCCGTTCCTACGTACAACGTGACGGAAGAGCTTGGGTGGGAGATCGAGGAGCGTATGGCTCGGACACAGCAGATCCAGCAACCCGCCATTGCCCGGACCGTCACCACCCGCAGTGGCCCGACACGGTCCAAGGGCGCGATGGCCGTCCTCGGCGCCTCCGCGCTGGCCGCCTTCTGGGCCCTGGCCATGCTCACCAAAGCCGGTCAGGTCTTCTACGTCTACAGCTACGTCTACCTGGAGTTCTACGCCGGAGTCGTCGCCCTGGTCTCGCTGAGCATCACGGTGATGGCCGGCGTACTCGCCACCGACCGACTGGTGCTGCTGGCCCGGCACCGGGTGCTGCTCCAGTCCGCGCACCGGACCACCGGGATCATCGCGGTGAGCACGCTCGCCCTGCACATCCTCACCAAGGTCTCCAGTGGACGGGCGGCGGCGACAGACGCCGTCATCCCGTTCGTCTCACAGCGCGGGCTCTACGTCGGGCTCGGCACCATCGCCGCGTACCTGATGGTCTCCACCCTCTGGACCGGCCTGATCCGGGCCCGGTTCGTCGGGCGTGGCAAACCCTGGATGTGGCGGGCACTGCACAGCACCGCGTACGCGTCGTGGCCGGTCGCGCTGACCCACGGCCTCAACGCCGGCCGGGCGCCCGCCGCCTGGGTCACCCTCAGCTACCTGTTCTGCGTCTTCCTGGTGGTGGTCGCGCTGTTGGTCCGGCTCTCGGTCAGCCTCGGCCGCAAGCGCAAGGACCAGGGCCAGACCACCGGCTCGATCAAGCCGGTCGGCAGGACCGCACGGGACAGTGCCGAATCGCGCACCGTGCTCGCCGGTGCGACACCGGGCAGCGACGTACGGGTCAGTTGGGCCGAGCCGGCGAACGCGGGCAACCTGCGGGTGGGCCGGGCCGAGCAGGGCGTCACCCGGCGGAGTCGGACCGGAACCGCCGCCCGGTCGGACGAGACGTCCGGGCGCCGGTCGCGCCGCTTCGTCGTACCCGAGGTTCCAGAACCCGGCACCATCGGCGCGGACCCGGACACCGACGGCCCACGGTACGGCCGCCGCTGGTCGGCGCGGACCGACACCAGCACCGCCCCGACCACCCGTCGCCGCGACGACCGGGACAGCGGGCGCGACCACCTCGACGACGACCGGGGAACCGAACGGGACTACCGGCCGCGCCGGAGCGTCGAGGCGGAGATCGAAGCGGAGTACCAGCCCCGGCGCGGGGCGGCCGACGAGGAGCTGGACCGGGACTACCGGCCGCGCCGACGGGCCGACGACGACGCGGACCTGGACTACCGCCCACGCCGACGGGCCGAGGACGACGACGCGGACCTGGACTATCGGCCACGTCGCCGGGCCGAGGACGACGACGAGCGGGACTACCGTCCGCGTCGGGGCTCGGCCGAGCGGGAGCCGGTGGTCGACGACACCCCGACCCTGGTCAACCTCGACGTCCGGCGGGCGTTGCGTGCCGCCAGCAGCGAGGGTGGCACCGGATCGGGCCGTTCTGGGCGGCGTGGCAAGAAAGCCTCGGGAGACAGCGTGGACGAGGCGTACTGGCGTGAACTGCGAGGCGAGGCAAAGTGAGTCGGACCACCGTTCCACCCGTTGCCACCTTCGGCCCGGCGCGGCTCACCGCCGGGTTCAGCGAGTTCGGTCGGCTCGACCTGCTCGCCCACGAGGAGGTGCACGGCGAGGTCGACTGGCTCTCCATCGACGGGCTGATCAAGCTCACCGAGGGGATGCAACTCAAGGGGAAGGGCGGCGCGGGTTTCCCGTTCGCCCGCAAGGTCCAGGCGGTGCTCGACTCGGCGCGCCGGCAGGCGCTGGCGCCGGTGGTGGTGGTCAACGCCACCGAGGGTGAACCGGCGAGCTGGAAGGACAAGGTGCTGCTCACCCGCGCACCGCACCTGATCCTGGACGGCGCCGCGATGGTCGCGTACGCGCTCGACGCGGACGAGATCGTGATCGGGGTCGCCGACGACGGCATCGGCGAAGCCTCGCTGGCCGCCGCGCTGGCCGAACGGCAGATGCCGGTGCCGACCGGGATCGTCACCGTGCCGCACCGGTTCATCTCCGGTGAGGGCGGTGCACTGGTCAAGGGAATCAACGGTGAGGCGCACATCCCGCCCGGGGTGAAGAAGCGCGCCAGCGACTCGGGGGTCGCCGGCATGCCGACCCTGCTGTCGAACGCGGAGACGTACGCCCAGATCGCGATCGGCGCACGGCTCGGACCGTACGAGTACGCCGCGGTCGGCACCGAGGACGAGCCCGGCACCATCATGCTGACCGTGACCGGCGCGGCGAACCGGCCCGCGGTGGTGGAGTGCCCCGCCGGTACGCCGCTCGCCGACATCCTGCGTCTCTGCGAGGTGCCCGACGGGCCGGGTGTGCTGACCGGGGGTTACCACGGTCGGTGGATCAGTGCCGAGTCGGCGGCGAAGGTCCTCATCTCCCGCAAGGGTCTCGCGTTGGTCAACGGCACCCTCGGTGCCGGGATCATGATCCCGCTCGGCGAGGACACCTGCCCGCTCGGTGAGGTGGCCCAGGTGGTGCAGTACCTGGCCGGTGAGTCCGCCGGCCAGTGTGGGCCGTGCCGCCTCGGCCTGCCGGCCCTGGCCCGCTCGGTCGACCTGATCGTCGCCGGCACCGCCGCCGCCGACGTGGTGCGGGCCGCCGCCGGTGAGGTACGCGGACGCGGTGCGTGCAGCCACCCGGACGGCACCGCCCGGTTCGCGACCTCCGCATTGGAGGTCTTCGCCGAGGACCTGGCCGCACACGCGACCCGGGACGGCTGCGGCCGGCGGGTCAAGGGGGTGCTCGGGCTGCCGACCAGCCCGGAGACGGTCTCCTCCCGGCTCTCGGTGGACTGGTCCCTCTGCGACGGACACGGGCTCTGCGCGCACGTCGTACCGGAGTTCATCCGGCTCGACGGTAACGGTTTCCCGGCGTTCCCTCCCACGCCCGTGCCGACCTGGCTGGAGGCGGGCGCCCGCAAGGCGGTACGGATGTGCCCCGCGCTGGCGTTGCGCCTCACCGGCCCGAAGTAGGGGCCGTTGCCGGCGGTGCCGGTATGGGCGGCAACCCGTACCGGCACCCCTGCGACGGTGGTCCGATCAGCAGTAGCGGTTCACGTGGTCGGCCTGGTTTCGGTAGGGCGACACGTCGTTGTCTGTGGTGCTGCTGACGCCGACCGAGAAGAGGACCGGGTCGCTGCCGTGACCGGAGCTGGTGTGGTTGAGAAATGAGACCGAGCCGGTCCCAATGTTGTAGTGCACCGACTCGGTCCGGTCGTGCCAGCCCCAGGCGGCCAGGTCCTGCCACCCGCAACTGTTGAGCTGCCCGCGCGGGTAGGTGTAGTTGACGCCGTCGTAGAAACAGAACCAGCCGGCTGTGCAGTTGGGTAGGGCTGTCGTCTCCGACGGCGGTGCGAAGGCGATGATGAAGGTGCCGTCGGCATAGCTCACCTCGGTGGGGCTGATCTGCCGCCCGCCCGGATACGAGGCCAGATGCCGGTCGATCTCGCCCTGCACGGGGGACGGCAGGGCGTCTTCGGGTGGACCGGCGGTCGCCGGCGCCGCAGCGACGACGGTGGCGACGATCGTGGCGATCGCCATCGGGACGGTGACGGACCTGCTCCAGCGGCGGGGGGTGGGTGCCATTGCAGCCTCCTCGGTGTGTCGATTCCGTGGGGTGCCGGAAGGTCGGCCGGGCTGGGCGTGCAGGGCTGCTGGGGCAGCCCGTCCGGTCACCCGACCTTGGTCATATTCTGGCAAAGATGACCGTGAATGACTTGTCACGATTCACACTCATGTTTCTGCTGGTCGTCACCGCTTTGTCGGGCGTGGATCGAGGTTCTGTCGGATAACCGACGCCGCCACGAGGCGTCGTCACGCAGATCTGGTCCGGGCGGGACAGTCACAGCGGTGTCGGAGCGGACATATTCATGGTGGGAGGAACGACAAAGATCGCCACCGGTGCCGTCCGTGCACCGGCGGCGAGAGGCATCGATCCCTCGAGGAGAAGTCGGTGGGCGGCAACGGCAGCCGGGACGAGGCGTGGCACGACGCACTGCACCGGCGATTCTGGCCGGACGTGGTCCGGATGTTGATGCGTGCGTTGGGCGGCAACGAGGGCGAGGCGGAGGACCTGGCACAGCAGACCTTCATGACCGCGTGGGACCGGCGGTCACGGGTGCCGGACGAGCCGAGAGCGTGGCTCTTCGCCACCGCCAACAACCACCTGCGCAACCACCGCCGGTGGAGCCGCCGACACCCGCTGGCCCTGATCGAGATGGATGTGATGGAGGTGGTCGCCGGCGCGGCCGAGGGTGAGGAGAGCACGGTCGTCTGCGACCGGTTGGACCTCGGGCGAGTCTGGGGACAGCTCAAACCGGCCGAGCGGGAGGTGCTCCGGCTGGCGTACCTCGACGGACTCGACACCGCCGAGATCGCCCATGTACTCGGCCTCTGGCAGGCCACCGTACGCAAGCGGCGCTCCCGGGCGCTGGGCAAGCTGCGTGGCTGGATGTTGGTGGGAGACGCCGACCCGGTACTGACCGGAACCGGCCGTAGGGACACGGGGGAGAGCATTCATGGCTGAGGAGCGGGACGAGCAGACCGAGCGGCTGCTCCGACGACTCGTCGAGGCGAACGACCCGGTGCGTGGCCGGCAGGTCGCCCCACCTCGGCGCAGCGCCGCCGAACTGCGTCAACTGGTCGACCAGCGGCGGGCGGCCGGGCGGTGGCGCTTCACGGCCCGGCCCGGCGTACGGACCCGGCTGGCCCTGCCGGTCGTGGTGGTCGCGGTCGGTGCCCTGGCGCTGGTCAACGTCCTGCCCGGAGGAAGCGGCCGGCCCGCGTCGACCCGGGTCGCGATGGCGGCGGTGCCGGCCCTGCTCGGCGTGCAGTTTCCCGGCGAGGCGTCGCCGGCCGGGCCGTGGCTGCGGGAGTTGGCGGAACGGACCGCGCTGCTGGACGAGCCGCCCGGCGTCGGCCGCTACACCTACCTGCACGTGCAGAGCTGGTCGCTGGAGACGACCGCGACCGACCCGGAGGTGGCGAACGCGGTGGTCGCCCGGGACGAACGGTTGTGGTGGGCGGCGGACCGCTCCGGGCGTGAGGAGATCACCGTGCTGCCACCCCAGCCCCGGGATGGCGAACGGGCGAACTGGCTCGACGGACCTCCGGCCGACTCGCCCGAGCGGCGGCACATCGACTACCTCCCTGGTGAGCTGGCCGTGGTGGTGGAAACACCGGTGACCGATCCGGCGGGGCTGGCCGAACAACTCTCCGCGCACGAACCCTTCAGCAACGGCCCGCAGGCCGTGACCCGGGCGGTGGCCTCCATGTACCGGTACCACGAGATGCCCCCGGCGCTGCGTGCCGCCGTACTGCACGTACTGAGCGACACGAAGGGACTGGTCTACCGGGGGCGGGTGGTGGACCGGGCCGGCCGCTCCGGTGTCGCGGTCAGCGTCGACAGTGCCGCCGGTGCCACCCGGGACCTGGCCGTGCTCGACCCGGAGACCGGCGCGCTGCTCAGCTACGAGCAGTTGGCGCTGATCAGCCCGCCCCGTTCGGCCGTACGCGCACCCGCGGTGATCTCGTACGTGCTGTACCTGGCGCATCAGCGCACCGACCAGCTCAGCTGAACCGTCACCGTTGGTTCGGCCGGCGACACCGACCGGATTGACCGACGGGATCGATGGGTATCGTCGCAGTCGCCTGGGAGGGGGTCACCATGACGCAGACGTGGTCCGACACCGGACGGTCGGGGTTACGCGAAGAGGCCCGGCGTCGGCTGCGTCGCCGGCTGCTGGTCGCCACCCTGGTCGTCGCGCCGGTACCCGCCCTGGCCATCGTCCTCGGCGGGCTCGCCGCCGACCGGGACACCCCACTGGTCGACCTGCTCCTCATCGGCGCGGGCGCGATGCTCGTCACCGCCGGCCTGCTCGCCGCCGCATGGCTGGTCCAGCGACAACACGTCGATCCGCCCCTGGTCACCGGGGCGGACGCGGAGACGCGCCGGGCCGTACGCCGGGCGATCCGGACCGGGAACACCGACGACCCGAGGATCGACCTGCTCACGCGGGACCTGATCGCGCACAGCCCCCGGGAGGCGGCGGTGCCGTACCTGCTCGGCGGGCTCGCGCTGATCGCGTTGCTGTTGCTGGTGCTCAGCGACTGGGACACCGAGGACATCGTCCGTGGCCTGCTGACGGCGCCCTGCCTCGTCGTTGCCGCGTTCTTGGTCCGGGTGCGCCAGCGCCGCCTACGCGACTACCGGGGCCTGCGACGCGACTAACTCCCACCCCCACCCCCTCCTCGCCGATCCAGGGCAATCCGCGTCAGTTGAACTCTGACAACGGCGATCCGCCCTGGATCGGCGTCAGTGGTGGGGGTGCTCGCTCAGCAGCGGATGGGCATCAGCATCGAGAAGTTCTGCTCGTTCTCCGGAAGCCGCACGATCAGCGGTTTGATCGGCCCGTCCAGGTCGAGTACGAGCTGCCCCCGCCCGCCGGCGTCCAACGCCTCCAACAGGAACTCCCGGTTGACGCCGATCGGTCCCGACGTCGGATCGGCGGAACCGCCCACCGACGGCTCCTGCGCCGACCCGTCCGCGTCCAGCACCGTCAGGCTGCCGTCGACACCGATCGCCAACCGCGCGACCTCGCAGGGCACGCCGTCGTGTTCGCGTACCACGGTGGTGGTCGTAGCGGCGGCGAGCGCGGCGCGCAGCGCCGGTACGTCCACCACCACCCGTACGCCCCGGTCGCCACCGCCGAGCCGGTCACCGAGCAGTCGCCGGTAGTCGGGGAAGTCACTGTCCACCGGCCGGCCCCGCACACTCAGCCCGTCCGTGCTGACGCCGACCTCGGTGGCGCCGAGCACCACCGTGACCGAGTCGGACGCCCCCGTCCCCGAGGCGGCGAGCAGGGCGCGGGACTGGTCGACGAAGGCGACCGGGGCGAGCACCCGACGGGGTGCCCCGTCCACCTCGTGCGGCGTCGCGGTCGCCACCGCCAACCGGTACCGGTCGGTGGCGACCAGGCGCAGCACCGACTCCTCGACCTCGAACAGCACCGAGCCGAGTACGGGCAGCTCGGCGTCGTGGCCGACGGCGAACCGTACGGCGTCGAGGCCGGCGGCCAACTCCGCCCGGGTCAGCGTCAGGTGGGTGGATCCGGTCATCAGGTTCTCCTCATGGTCGAGCAGGGCGTGGACCCGGGAGAGTTCGCGACGGGCATCGGTGAGGCCGGCCTCCAACCGGCGCAGGTGGGCGTCGAGCAGGCGACGCACCACCGGCGGTTCGGACCAGTGCCGGAGCACCAGGCTGATCTCGGCCAGCGGCAGGTTGACCCGACGCAGCCGGGCCACCAGACGGGCCGGTCCGAGCTGCTCCTGGGAATACCAGCGGTAGCCGGTCTCCGGATCGACGACGGCCGGCACCAGAATTCCGGCGCCGTCGTAGAACCGGAGCGCGCTGACGGTCAGGCCGCTGGCACGGGCCATCTCCCCGATGCTGCGCATGTCGCTCTCCACGTCCGGTGATCCTGGGGGCTCGACCTGGTCGAGGGTCAACCCGGCGAATCTAGCCGGCGTGGCTGGTCACCGGCGTGGCGGCCAGTAGACGCCGAGCACGTCGTACGTGTCCGGCTGATGGCTGGAACGTCCCAGGTAGAACGCGGTGTCCCGATCCGGGCCGCAGATCCGGTCGAGGAACGCGGTGGTGAGCGCCACCCGGAGCCGATCGTCGGGGAGCCCGGCCAGCCGGTGCTGCAACGCCACGAACTCCCAGTCGCGGATCGTCTGCTGGTGCCCGGCGCAGTCGTACGCGGGGCACCGGTAGCGGTACGCCCCGACGAACCGGGGCGGGTGCAGCGGCCCGGGGTCCGGCGTACCGAACGGGTCGAGCCGGACGGCGTACCAGTCCAGCCGCCGGCGTTGCTCGACGGTCCAGCCGGGGTGCGGCACGAGCACGAGTTCGTCGACCCGGCGGGGCCGGACCAGGGCGAGCGCGGGGCCGTCGAAGTGCCGGCGGCACACCGACTCCCCGAGGTACGGTTCGAGCCACGGCTGACGCCACTGCCACCGTTTGAGGTGGTGCTCGCGAACGAGGGTGCGCGGCAGCGGTCGCCAGTTCTCGTGGCGGGAGTCGCCGGCTGTCGGGCGGGCGTCGACGCTGATGATGTCGTACGTGCCGAAGGCCGCACCCGGACCGAGTTCCTGGATCGGGATCGAGGTGAGCCGGATCCAGCCGGGGCGGAACGGGTCGGCGCTGATCCCGGCCGCGCAGACCGTCCGTTCGTACCGGTCGCCGGGTTCGGGAGCGGTCTTGACGGTGATCAGCAGGCGGAGCCGGGCCAACTGGTCGACGGCGGCTCGGGGATCGGGACCGGGTCCGGACAGCTCGCGATCGGCCAGCGGCGGTTCGGGGTGGCGCGCTCCGGGGCCGGCAAGGTCAAGCTGGGGCACGCGTACCCTCCGCCGAGCTGAGCGAATGTGGTGGTGCACCTACAACGTCACGAGCATGACATGGGTGACGGCTCCCGGTCACATGAGTGAAATCGCGGCGTACGGCGCCGAGGTGAAGGCCGGGGTCGTCAGGTCAGCACCCGGAAGGTGATCCCGGCGCGGACCAGACGCTCGGTCAGCGCCACACCCATCGCCACCGCCGGGGTCACCTGCCCGGCCCGCCGCCGGCCGTCGCCGTGCCAGCACCAGCGACACCGTCCGGTACGTGCCGGCCGAGGCGACGCCCCGTGCCCGCAGGTGACCGTCCACCGTGAGCGGTACGCCCTCGGGTAGCTGCCCGACGGTGAAGTGCACGCCCAGGTCGGCCGGGATCGAGTCGAATCCGCAGCCGTGCACGATCCGTGCCCCGTTGTCTCGCACCAACCATCGACGGCGCATGTTCCCGCCGGTTCGGGGTAAGCCCGGCCCCGAGGTGGTGCCGATGGTGTCACGCCCGTCGAAGATGGCCCTTGTCTGGACCGCGGTCGCGGTGCTGGTCGTCATCCTCGTCGTCATCGTGATCGCCCTTGCCGCCGACGGTGCCGGCGGCGGTGGGTGAGACCCGGTCGATCAGGTCACCGGCAGGTGGGCCGGCAGCGTCGGGTCGGTCGGGCCCACGGCGAGACCGCCGGGCTCGGGTGGTGGGTGGCCGAGCCGTGCTGGCGGCGTCGGCAGAGACAGGCCACGCTCCGCATCGACCTGGGGTGACCCGCGCCCGGCCGCGATCGGTTCGGTGTCATCGCCCCTCACATCACCTCTGTTCGGCGCCGACCGTTCGCGTCATCGTCGCCGATGAGCGGGTGAACCCGTCTCCTCCGGTAGGGGTGAACCGGGGCGGGCCGGGTATCCGGGGCGGGCCCGGACCGGAACGCCGGGCACAGGATCACTGCTTCGTGTCCCCGGGGGGTGGAACGGTTGCCTGAGGACCGGATCGAGGCCGGCGCCGCCGCGCCGCCGCGCCGTACCGGTGTGTCGAGGGACGGTCGCGCCGCCGCGCCGCCGCTGCTGGAGGCGAAGCTCGCGGTCGCGCCACTGCCCGGCGCGGTGGTCGCCCGGCCCCGGCTGCACACGCTGCTGGAGAACGGCTCGGCCGGCCCGGTCACGGTGGTCTGCGCCCCGGCCGGCTGGGGCAAGACGACCCTGCTCAGCTCCTGGTACCGAGCCCAGGACGAGGACCGGTCCCGGGCCTGGCTGACGCTCGAACCGACCGACGGCGGCGACCGCGTCTGGACGTACCTGCACGCCGCGGTCAGTGGCGCCGCCCCACCCGGGCCACCGCAGGCTGCGGTGTCCCCGGCCACCACCGACCGGGACTTCCTCGACCGGCTCGCCGTCGCCCTGGCCCGTCGCCCGGAGCCGGTGACGTTGGTCCTGGACGACTTCCACCAGGTCGACGACCCGACGGTGGCGAGCGGGCTCGACTTCCTGCTGCGGCACAGCGGCGACCGACTGCGTCTGGTGATCGGCGGGCGTACCGACCCGGCGCTGGCGCTGCACCGGTGGCGCCTCAGCGGTGAACTGACCGAGATCCGCGCTGCCGAGCTGGCTTTCACCGCAGCAGAGTCCGCCGAACTGCTCGCCGCGTACGGGATCAACCTGCCGCTCGACCAGGCGGACGAACTCCGCGTACGCACCGAGGGCTGGCCGGTCGGGCTGCGGATCGCCACGCTCACCCTGTCCCACCACCCCGACCCGGTTCGGTTCGTCGACGATTTCGCCGGTGACGACCAGGGCGTCGCCGACTACCTGTCGGAAGAGGTGCTCGCCGGCCTCGCCGACGAGGCGCGGGACGTCCTGCGGCGGTGCGCCGTAGCCGACCGGCTCTGCGGCGGGCTGGTCGACGCCCTCACCGATCGCCGCGACGGGGAGGAACTCCTCGCCGTCCTGGAGCGGGAGACCGGGTTCGTGATCGCCCTCGGCACCCGGCCGCCGGCCTACCGCTACCACCGGATGCTCGCCGACCTGCTCCGGGCCGAGCAGCTTCGCCGCCCCGCCGAGGAACTCCTCGACCTGCACCGCCGGGCGGCGACCTGGGCGGCGCACCGGGACCTGCCCGCGGAAACCCTGCGACACGCCCTCGCCGCAGGGGAGTGGAACCGGGCCACCGGTGTGCTCGTCGACCGCTGGCCCGACCTGGTCCCGTACGCACCGGCCCGGCCGGGTGTGCCGGCGCCGCCACCACCGCCGCCCGAGGCGGTACGCGCCGACCCGGAACTCGCCCTGGCGTACGCCGTCGACCGGCTGGACCGGACCGACCCCGCCGCTGCCGCCGACTACCTGCGTCTCGCCGAGCGGCACGAACAGTTGCTCAGCGGTCCGCGCCGGGACCGGTTCACGTTGATCACGGCCGCACTCCGACTCGCCTGGGCGCAGGTCGCCGGGGAGGTGCCGGAGGTGCTCGCCGCCGCCGCCCGGTTACGTGCGCTGGCCCAGCCACCCGGCGGTGCCGCCGGTCAGGCGACCGTGGACCTGCGGGCCCGCGCGATCGCCCGTACCGCCGCCGGTGCCGCCCAGCTCGGTGCGGGGGACCTGGCAGCCGCCGAAACCGAACTCGCCGGCGCGCTGGCAGACGCCCAGCGGGCCGGTCTGGCCCGCACGGTGCTCGCCTGCACCAGCCGGTTGGCCCTGGTCCGGGCGGTGCGGGGGGAGCTGACGGTGGCCGAGCGGGACGCCCGTTCCGCTGTCGCCACCACCGGCGACCCGGCCGGTTCGGCGCCGGTCGACCACGGTCACGCGTACCTGGCGCTCGCTGTGGTCGCCCTGCACCGGGACCGGCCGGCGGACGTCGAGACGAACCTGGCACTGGCCGGCAGCCGGGTCGACCAGGCCCGGGAACCCGCCGTCGCCGCGTTGACGGCACTGGTCCGGGCCCAGCTCACCCGGGACCGGGGCGACCTGCCCGCCAGCTACCAGCTTCTGCTCACCGGCCGCGCCCACCTGGCCGACCAGCCCCGGGCCGGCCGGCTCGCGAACTGGTTGCTCGCCGCCGAGGCCGACCTCTGCACCGCGCACGGCAACCTGGCCCGGAGCCGGGAACTGCTGCTGGCGCCCCTGGACACGGCCACCGGACCGGCTGAACCCCTCGCCGTGGCGCTGGCCCGCGCCTACCTCCAGGGCGGGGACGTGGCCGCCGCCGCCCGCACGCTCCCGGCCTGGTCCGGTCCGGCCGGCGAACCGTGGCTGCTGCCGTCACGGCTGGAGGCGGGGCTGCTTGACGCGTTGACCGCCCGTGCCGCCGGCGACCACCGCCGGGCGGCCAGGGCGTTGGAGGAGGTGCTCGCCCTCGCCGAACCGGAGGGTTTCCGCCGGGTCTTCACCCGGTCCGAGCCGCCGGCCCGTGACCTGCTCGCCGCGCACCTCGACACGGGTACGGCGTACTGGCCGCTACTCCGCGAGCTGATCTCCGTCGGCGAGGAGTACGCCGGCCGCGACGGCATCGGAGCGCAGCACCTCGGCGGGCGCGACGGCGACCGGCGTGAGCGGGGCGGCCGGCTCACGGCCTCGGTGCCCGGACTGGGTGAACCGCTCACCGACCGGGAACTCACGGTCCTGCGCTACCTGCAGAGCATCCTCTCCAACGTGGAGATCGCGAGCGAGCTTTCCGTCTCGGTCAACACGGTGAAGACGCACGTACGCAACATCTACCGCAAGCTCGACGCCACCCGTCGCCGTGAGGCGGTACGCCGGGCGCGTGAGCTGCACCTGATCTGAGGAGCGGGGCAGGCGGCGGGCGCGGGGCAGGGCGGTGTCGGACGGGGATCAGCCCTGCGCCGCCTGGTCGACCGCGGCCAGCAGGTCGGGCAGCTCGTACGAGCCGTCGTGCCGTACGCCGTTGATGAAGAAGGTCGGGGTGCCGTTGACACCGCTGCGGATGCCGCCGACGAAGTCCCGCCGAACCCGGTCGAGGTGCACGTGTCGGTCGACCTCGTCGCTCACCTCGTCCTCGGGCAGCCCGAGCTGCTGGCTGCCCATCGACAGGTGCACCGGGTCGAGCTGGTCCTGGTGCTCGAAGATCCAGTCGTGCATCGCCCAGAACTGGTTCCGTACGCCCGCCGCCTCGGCCGTCTCGGCGGCCAGTTCCGCGTACGGGTGCACATTGGTCAGCGGGAAGTGCCGAAAGACCACCCGTACCTGCTCCGGCCGTTGGCGCAGCAGTTCATGCAGCCGGTGGTACGCCTGGCCGCAGTACGGGCACTGGAGGTCGCCGTACTCCACCAGTGTCACCGGTGCCTCGGCCGGCCCACGGATGTGGTCCTCATCGGTCACCGGGACCCGTAACTTGCTCGACGTGACCTGCATCGGCGTCGTCATGCGGCCTCCCCGTCGCGTTCGGCGTTGCTGCCCCTGGTCGTTGCCATCCGCCCCGCCGTCGGCCGGGTCACGCCCGCACCCGGTGCCGGCTGTCGAGTTCCTCCAGCGCGTCGAGGATGCCGTCCGCGCCGGGGTTCACCTCCATCGGCGACACGTGGCTCCAGGCCACCCGCCCCTCCTGGTCGATGACGAACAGGGCGCGTTCGGCGCAGCCCTCAGGGTTGTAGACCCCGTAGCTGCGTGCCACCGCGCCCTTCGGCTCGAAGTCGGAGAGCAGGGGAAATTCGATCCCCTGCTGGGCGGCGAAGGCGCGGTGGGACCAGACGCTGTCCACCGAGACGCCGAGCAGTGCCGCCTGGTAGCGGTCGAACTCGGAACGGACCGCCTGGTAGAGGGTCATCTGGTCACCGCAGACCGGGCTCCAGTCCGCCGGATAGAAGACCAGGATGGTGGGCCTGTCCCGGAAGTCACGGAGGCTCACCTGCCGATCCGGTCCGGCTGACAGGGTGAACTCCGGCGCCGGTTGGCCCGGGCGGAGCGCGCCGTGGGGATCAGTCATGTCTCCCATCCTCGGCACGGAGCGGGTGACCTCGACTCACCCGGTCCGGGTGGTTCCCCGCCCCGCGCCTCCGTTCGAGGCCGTACGCGGTCGCTCCAGGCTCAGGTCCGTACGGTGATGTGGTTGTCGACGGCGGCGACGCCCGGCGCGGACCAGGCCACCCGCTCGGCCTCGATCCGCTCCGGCCAGGAGCTGACCACGCCGGTGAGCACGATCAGGTCGCCCTGCACGTCGATTCCGATCCGGTCGGCGTCGGTCCCGGTGCTGCGGGTCAGCGCGTTGACGACGAGCCGTTCCAGTTCGTCGGTGGTCGGCGCCCCGGCGGGGCGTACCTCGATCCCGTTCGTCACGCCGCGCACCCCGGCGAGCCGGCGGACCGTCTGTTCCGCTGCCCGTTTCTGGTACTCCCACCCGACCTCTCCCCGAAGCACCATCCAGCCGTTGGAGACGGTCAGGTCCAGGTGGTCGACCGGCACGAAGGCGTCCCATTCCAGTGCCCGGCTCGCGGCCAGGGCGATCTCGGCGTCGGTCCGTTCGGCCGACGCCGGCAGCCGGACCTCGATGTCGTTGGCGACCGCCCGGACCCGGTTGATCCGGTGCGCGGACCGTTCGGCCGCCCACTTCTTCGCGTAACTGTCCACCCAGCCGGTGAGGGTCACGACGCCCTCCTGCACGGTCACGCCGATCTCGTGGGGCTGGATCCTCGGTTCCCAGCCCAGTTCGTCGAGGACGTCGCGTTGGATCTCCTCGTCGCTTCGGATGATCGTCGTCGCCGAGGCCATGGTCGTTCCTCCCACGGGATAGATTGCGCACGCGACCCGGCCGGCGCCTGCCGCCGTGCCCGGTGCTGTCACGGCCGATGGTGCGATGACCCTGGGTGACTTCCCCTCACCTGGAAAAGGTGGGGTACGGCCGGGGTGGGGCGTGACAGTGCGCAACAGGTAGGGAATCATCGACTGTCGATCGGGCGGTGTGCTGGAACCAGGTGGAGGAGAGCGGATGACGACCGACGAGGTGATCTCCGGCGACCGGACCGGAACCTCGGCCGCAACGCCGGGCCGGCCGGTCGGGCCGACGCGCGGCGCTGCCCTGGCGCGACACGGGCTACGCCTGCTGCGGCACGAATGGACCCTCGCCTCGCTCGGTGGCCTGCTGCTGGCCGTACTTCTCACCTGGCCGACGGTGCGGGACATCACCACGACGATCCCGCAGGACACCGGTGACCCGCTCCTCCAGGCGTGGCAGGTCGCCTGGGGCGGACACGCGGTGCTCACCGACCCGCTCCAGGTCTGGCACTCGAACACGTTCTTCCCCGAGCGCTACACCTACGCCTACTCCGACACACTGCTCGGCTACGCCCCGTTCGGCATGATCGGCGAGGGGCCGGTCGCCGCCGTGGTCCGCTACAACATTCTGTACGTGCTGGTGCACGCGCTCGCCTTCGTCGGGGCGTACGCCCTGGTCCGGCAGTTGGGTGCGGGACGCGTCGGCGCGGCGGTGGCCGGTGTCGCGTTCGGGTACGCGCCGTGGAAGCTGGCCCAGGCAGGGCACCTGCACGTGCTTTCGATCGGCGGCATCGCGCTCGCCCTGGCCATGCTCGCACGCGGACACGGCTGGTCGTTGCGGTACGGATACCGGCCCGAGCGGCGCCGGCCCGGCTGGGCGCTCGGCGGTTGGCTCGTCGCGGCGTGGCAGATGACGCTCGGCTTCGGCATCGGTCTGCCGTTCGGGTACGTCCTGGCGCTGATCTGCGTCGCGGTCGGGGTCGGCTATCTCTGGTCCTGGTGGCGGCGCGCGGCCCGACCGGTCTTCGGTGGCCGACTGCTCGCCGCCGACCTGGCCGGCGGTCTGGTCTTCGCCACCGTCTCCCTTGTGATGGCGTTGCCCTACCTGCAGGTGGTGGAACGTAACCCGGACGGCCGCAGGACACTGGCCCACGTCGAGCAGTTCTCGCCACCGCTGCGGGGTTTCTTCACCGCGCCGCCCGAGTCCTGGCTCTGGGGGGAGCGGCACGCCGCCGCCCGTGAGCTGCTGCCGTTCGCCGGTGAGATGACCCTGCTGCCGGGGGTGGTGCTGATCGGTCTCGCCTTCGCCGGGCTCTTCTTCTCCGCCTGGCGGGTACGGCACCGGGTGCTGCTCGCCGCCGGTGTGCTGGTCAGCGTCGCGCTCGCCGCGGGTACCCGGTTCGGCGGCGACGGCGACCCGGGGTACGCCACCCTGGTGCTGCACCTGCCGGGTTGGGACGGGATCCGCACCTCCGGGCGCCTGGTCCTCTGGACCACGCTGCTGCTCGGCATCCTCGCTGCCGGCGCACTGAGCGCCGTCGGCCGTACCGAACCGGCAGGGGCACCCGACGCCGACCCTGATGCTGATGCTGATGCTGATGCTGATGCTGATGGCGGCGGTCGGCAGCCGGGGTCCGATGCGGTTCCCTCTCCCGCGTCCGCTCCGGCCGCCGAGCCGGCTCCGGAGCCCGAGCCCGAGCCGGAACCGGCTCCGGAACCGGAAGTGGAAGCGGAAGCGGAAGCGGTCCACGCTGGTCCCAGGCCGTCCATTCGGTCCGCGATACCGGCCGCCCGGGCGGGGTCGTCCCCGGTCCTGGTCACCGCGTCCGCGCGGGTGGCCACGGGTACGGGTGTACGGCGAACCGACGCCGGCTCGGGAGGCTGGCTGGTCCGACTGCTCACGCTGGTGCCGCTCGCCCTGGTGCTGATCGAGGGGATCAACACCACACCGCACGTACCGGTCCAGCCGCAGCCGGCGGCACTGCACGGGATAGACGGTCCGCTGCTGGTGTTGCCGAGCGACGGCACCTTCGAATTCACCGTCATGCTCTGGTCCACCGACGGGTTCCCGTCGATCGCGAACGGCCTCGCCTCGTTCGTACCGCCTACGCAGCAACAGATTCGGGCGTTGACGCCGAGCTTCCCGGACGCGGCGAGTGTCGCGTACCTGCGGCAGATCGGCATCCGGACAGTTGTCGTCCTGCCCGAGAACCTGAACGGGACACCGTGGCAGGATGTGCTCAACCGGGACGCGCAAGGGCTCGGGATCAGCCGTGAGGATGTCGCCGGATCGGTTGTGTTCCGGCTCGGTTGAGCGAGGCCGGGGAGGTGGGGATGGACCGGCGAGTAGCCGCGCTGTTCGGCGCGATCATCGCGGTCGGGCTCGGGCCGGCGGTCTGGTTGGGCGGCACGTTGCTCCGTACGGAACCGGCGCCGCCGGGGCCGACACCGAGCGGCTCCGCCGAGCCGACCCCCACCCCGACCCCCACCGCTGATCCGCCGACCCCGGATCCGTCGGTCACCGGGTCGCTGCTGCCGCCGGAACCGAACCGTTTCCCGGGCCGCAACGACCCCGGCGTCAGACCCCTTACGCCGACGCCGACCGGTTCACGGCCGGCGTCGGCGGGATCACCGAGCCCGTCGACGTCGCCGCCCGCTCCGCCGGCCACACCACCCCCGAGCCCGACCACCGCACCACCACCGTTGTCTCCCAGCCCGGAGCCGACGGTGGGGGAGCCGGTTCGCTAGGGCGACCGTTCGCAACCGGTCGGAAAGAACGACCTGCGGGGTGTACCGCTCGGACAACGGCGGCGGGGTCTGGGGGCGGATCAACGACGATCAGCACCAGTACGGCAACGCGGGTGAGGCGATCACTGGCGACCCGAGGGTGTACGGCCGGGTCTACCTCGGCACCAACGGTCGGGCAATCCCGGGGCGCGGACCGGCTCGGCGGCCCGGCGAATCCGTCCACGACGAATCCGCCCACGACAACGCCGACCGCCCCACCCACGACCCCGCCGACCCAGAGCGGGGCGAGTGTGACTGTTTCGCAACGTCGCCTACAACGGCGTACTGGCCCCGAACACGACCACGACGTTCGGGTTCCTGGCCAGTCACACCGGCACCAACAGGGGTGCCGAAGCCGGTCGGCTGCGCCCGTAGCTGAGTCGACCCCCGACGTGACGTGTGGTTGCCGCCCACCGATGGAACTGGTGGGCGGCAACCACACGTCGTCAGGTGCCCGGCCGGACTGTCCGGCTGGAGCGGGTGGTTCAGTTCATTCGTACGGTGGCGTTCGGCGGGGGGCTCAGCTCGACGAACTCCACGCCTTCGGACGTACCCGGGTCCGCACCCTCGCGGGCGATCATCGCTCGTGCCGCTGATCCGGCGGCCCAGCCGAGGGCGGCGCCGATGCCGGCAGCGCCGATGATCAATAGCCAGGGCAGTCCCGGTCGGCGTCCCGCCAGGGCGGCGGAGGCGGCCGTGGCACGCCGCCACGCCTCGTCCTTCACCGAACTGACCCGGTCGCTGGCTCCGTCGGCGAGGTGTACGGTGCCCCGCCGGGCGGAGTGGGCGGTGTGCCGCGCGGCGCCTCGGATGCTGTCGCCGGCAGAACCGAACGTGGACTGCAGGTGCGCCCACGCTTGATCGGCGATCTTCTCCGGCTTGCTCCGATGCGCCACCAGGTTGGTTCCGAACATCGTGGTACCTCCTCGGATGCCGAAAGCAGCGGGCACTTCGGACAGAGCCATCTGTTCGGCGCGGTTTTCCGTTGTGCCTCCGAGGTGCCCGGACAGGTTCAGTGGCAAACCCGCTGTCATGTACCAGAGTGGCGGCAGCGCCGCGTCGAGGGCGGGATTTGCCGTATGACGGGTTAGCGGATCAGGACAATCGACGTACCACGGGCGAAATCGTCATCGTCATCGTCGTCGTCATCGCCCCCCGATCCGAATCCGCAGGCCAACACGAGGGCGAGCAGGGCACCGACGCCAGCCAGGCCGAGCATCCGCTTGAGCATGGTGAGTCCTCTCTCGGTGTGCGCGCGTACCAACCGAACCCCCGACTCTAGGCGCCCCCGTCCACCCCGCCGGGGGGTAAGGAAGGGCCCCTTGTTATCGCTTTTTGTATAGGAAGGGGCCCTTCCTAACCTCGGAGCGGGGTGACGCCTCGAAGTGGGGGACGCCTCGGGGTGGGGCGACACCTGGGCGGGGTGGTGACGGGGTCTGGGGTGGGTTATGGCTGGTGGTGGGTGGGGTAGGGGTGGCGCGGGGCGGGGAACCGGGCACTCGGGCAGGAGTCGTACGTCGCACCCGCCCGCGCCGGCGCCGCCCCTGCCGGATCGGGGGATACCCTGATGGCCGGACGGTGCTGCGGCTGGCATCCTGAATTGTGAGAACATATGCTGTCGAATGACCGGATAGGGACCGTTTTGTCGGACCGGCCGCATAGATTGCCCAGCCGGAGGGGTGGCGACCGAGGCCATCCGAGGAATACTCTCGGTCGCGGCCCGCGTACTGATGAAACGCCCAGATCTGGGCGAGTGGAGGTGCTCGCGTGAGCCTGTCGATCGCAAAGTCGATCCTGCCTGGTGGAGTCGTGGAGATCGCCCCACGCGGCGAGATCGACGTCGACACCGCGTACGAGGTGCGCGAAGCAATTGTCGGCCTGCTCGCCAAGGGGCGACCGCCCCGGATCGAGCTCAACATGCGACTGGTCAGCTTCATCGACTCGGTGGGAATCAGCGCCATGGTCGCTGGTTTCCAGACCGCCGAGGTCAGCGGTGTGAAGCTGGTCGTCACCGAACCGAGCCGGTTTGTCCACCGGCAGCTTTGGGTCACCGGGTTGCTCGGCCTCTTCGGCGCTCCCGAACCGTACTTCTCCGGAACGGCACCGGCACCGGAACCACAGCTCCCCGGCGCCTGAGGCGATCCACCCACCGTCACCGGCCGCCAGGGACCACGCGGCCGGTGACGGACCCACACCCCGCCCGTGACGCATCCCGGGCCCGCCCCGCCATCGCTACCGCTTCGCGCCGCTACCGCTTCGCGCCGCTACCGCTTCGCGCCGCTACCGCTTCGCGCCGCTACCGCTTCGCAGTGGCACCGTGCTCTGCGGCGCCGTCCCCCGCAGGACCATCGTGCCCGCCGTGTATCGACCGCACTCGGTCAGTGCCGGTCGAACGCCACCAGGCCGGAGAGGTCGACCTCGGTCGCCTCGTTGATCGCCCGTACCGCCGTGACCGAGGCGTAACCGGCGGCCAGCCACGCCACGTCGGTGCCGGGCTGCACCGGCTCGTTCGACTCCTCCAGCGCGGTCCGGACGAAACCCCGGCCGGACTCGGCGACCGTCATCTGTACCTGGCCGAAACCGGCCAGTGAGCCCACGCGTACGCCGCGCAGTTCCTCGTACGGCAGGTCCGGCGAATTGACGTTGAGTACGGCCGATCGTGGCCCCGACGTCAGCCGGGGCAGCAACTGCATCGCCACCCGTGCCGCTGTCACCCAATGCCGTGCCTCGTCGCCGAACCGCCCCGACGAGGCCACCGCGGCACCGCCACTGCCGGCGGTTCCCTGGCTCGCCGAGAGTACGTCGAGCGAGACCGCCATGGCGTGGCAGCCGTTCGCGGCGGCGGTGAAGGCCGCCCCGACCGTGCCCGAGTGCAGCACCGCGCGCCCCACGTTCGCGCCCCGGTTCACCCCGGAGAGGACCAGCGTCGGTGGCGGCCCGAACGCGCCGTGAAGGGCGATCAGCGTGATGAAACCCGGCGAGCCGGCCACACCGTACGCGGGAATGCCGTCGAGTTCGTCGACCGAATGCTCCTCGACGACCACCCGGCCCTCCCGCTCGACCGCGATCATCGCCGCACTGGTGCCGCTCGCCTCCTCGTGCGGCGCTGCCACCACCACGTCGTACCCCTGGTCGGCCACGGCCCGGGCCAACCACCGGATTCCCGGCGCGGCGATCCCGTCGTCGTTCGTGATCAGCACCCGGTCCGTCATGCGGTGGTCGCCCGTCCGGCGAGGTCGTCCGGCGTCATCCGGTCCTGACGGCCCGCCCCGACCGGGGCCAGGTGGACCCGTTCGACGAGACCGGCGATCGACTCCGGCCGGCCGGTCCCGAGCCCGTGCCGGGTCACGTTCAGCGCGCCGGCCGCCGCCCCGGTACGGATCGCCAAGTGGAGGTCGCCACCGGCGGCGAGTACGGACGCCACCCCGGCGGTCATCGAGTCGCCGGCGCCACGCGGGTCGGCAACCTGCAACCGGGGCATGTGCACCTCGTACACCTCGCCGTTGACCAGGGCCAGGGCCGGCTCGTCGGCTCGGCTCACCACCACCGACTCGGCCCCGGTGGCGTGCAACTCGTAGAGGATCCGGGTCAGTTCCTCCTCGGTGTCGGAGTTGGCGAGGCCGTCCCGGAGCAACTCCTCGTGGCTCACCTTCAGGAAGGAGACGCCGCTGTCGAGTACCGCGCGCAGGTGCTCACCGGACAGGTCCGCCACCACCCTGCTGCCGTTGCCGCCCAGGTCGGCGGCGAGGCGGCGGTAGACATCCGGCGGTGCCAGCGACGGGTCGCCGGGACCGCTGAGCACACTGACCGACGCCCGCAGCCCTTCACCGAGGGTCAGGTTGTAGAGGTCGTCCAGCTCGTGTCGGGTGAGCGGGTGACCGGGTACGTCGACGATCTCGTCCCGCCGGCCGTCCCGCCGGTCGTGCACGTAGCCCCCGCTGCTGGAGTCCCGGTGCACCACCCTCAGCTCGACTCCCTCGCTGGCCAACAGTGGTTCCAGCACCTGGCCGATCTCGCCGCCGAGGCTGGCGCAGAGCACCACCGGGGTACCCAGGCAGGTGATCATGCGAGCCTGCCACACTCCCTGGCCGCCGGGATGCAGATGGATCTCCGGCTCGTCGCTGGTCTGATCGATGGTCACCGTCAGTTGTGGAGCGGGCGCGAAGACCATGACGTGGGCATTCATGCCTCCTACTTTCCCCATCGGATGGTCGACAGGTAGCCAATTCGCGAACATCGCTTGACCAATCGACCCGGTTCGGCCGCCGAACGGCGTACCGCGCGGGGCTGTTGCGAGGGTCGTTCGCGTGTTCCACTGTCCGTCATCGATCGGTGCCATGGCAGGGAACATCGAACGATGCCCACAGAGGAGTCGGCCCAAGCCCACGGAGGCGACCCGGTGACGAAGCAGGATGTCTTCCAGTACACGGTGCAGGCGAGGTGTGGCAGGGCGGAGGCGGTGCGGCTGCTCACGGACCTGGCCGCGCAGGCGGACCTGCATCCGCTGATCGTCCGGGTCCAGCCCCGGCCGCCGCGACCGGGCGCGTTGCACAGCTACACCATCTCGGACCGGCTTGCCTGGGGCCCGCTGTGGTTCCGGACCATCTACCAGGCGGACGTACTGAGTGCGACCGAGGACGAGGTGGTGACCGTCGCGAGGCAGTGGCCGAACACCACGGTGCGCAACCACGCGCGGCTGCGCTCCGACGCAGACGGGGTGACCACGATCGACGTACAGATCACCCTTGCGGCGCCGGCACCACTTTTCGCGTACGCCTTCCGACAGGCGCGGACGGCGCATTTGGCGCTCGGCGCCCGGCTCCGCGACACCCTCGACGCCACCGGTTAGGAAGGGCCCCTTGTTATCGCTTTTTGTATAACAAGGGGCCCTTCCTAACCGGGGAGCTGCCAGGCATCGGCCGACGTGTCCGCCGTACCCTGCGGGGGTGAACAGCTCGTACAACGACGCCGGCAGCGACCTGACCAGCGCGGACGCCGCAGCGTCCGCGTGGTTCGCGGCGATGCGGGCGAAGATTCACGCCGTTGCGGGCGCCCACGCGAAGCAGGGCGCCGCTGGCGTCAGCCTTTTTGTGAGCGGGGTGCGGATGCCGTCCGGCAACGGGGTCTTCACCGAGGGAACCGATCCGGACCTCCAGCAGGTCGCGGCCTTCGCCGACGAGATGCGCGGCGGAGAGCTGCCCTGGTCGATCCAGGTTCGCGGCGAGCCCGGCCCGGAACTCGCCCGGCTCGCCGCCGGCTACGGCCTGACCACCAGATCGCACAGCCCGCTGATGACCCGGGCCGCCGGGCCGGTGCCCGACGAGGTCCCGGCCGACGGCGCCCGGGTACGCCCGACGACCGGTGCGGACGCCGACGTCTACGGCAACCTGATCGCCGCCGCGCTGGGGCTGCCCCGGCCGGCGATCGCCGAGTTCGCCTCGGCGCCGCTGCTGGACGCCCCCGGCATGACCGGTTACCTGGTCGAGTGGGACGGTGTGGCGGCCGGCACCGGGCTCGGCACCCGTCTCGGTGACCAACTCGGCGTCTACAACATCACCGTCCCGCCGACGTTCCGCCGCCGTGGGTTCGCCCGCCTGGTCAGCCAGACCGTGCTGCGCGACGGGTTCACCGCCGGGGCCCGGGCCGCGTTCCTGCACAGCACTTCCCACGCGCAGCCGCTGTACGAGTCACTGGGTTTCCGTACCGTCGAAACGTGGACCTACCTGGTCCCGGAGCCACGCGACTAGCCACGACGCACGCCCACCGCTACGCCCACCGCGCTACGCCTACCGGCGTTAGGAAGGGCCCCTTGTTATACAAAAAGCGATAACAAGGGGCCCTTCCTTACCCCTCAGCCGCGGGGGGCGTACATGATGATGGCGACGCCGATCAGGCAGACGGCGGCACCGGTGAGGTCGTAGCGGTCCGGGCGGAACCTGTCGACGACAACAGCCCAGGCCAGTGACCCGGCGACGAAGAATCCGCCGTACGCGGCCAGCACCCGGCCGAAGTTCGGGTCCGGTTGGAAGGCGGCGACGAAGCCGTACCCGGCCAGTGCCAGCATCCCGGCGGCGACGAACAGCAGTCCCCGGTGTTCGCGTACGCCCTGCCAGACCAGCCACGCTCCGCCGATCTCGGCGACGGCGGCGAGCAGGAACAACAGCAGCGAACGGGCGACGGTCACAGCCGCCATTGTCGGCCGGCAGGGGTCGGGCACAGCGGTGGGGCCCGCCCCCGGACACGTCGCGCGTGTCCGGGGGACGGGCCCCACCTCCTCACCCGTGGATAAGATCAGCCGGTCAGGTGATCGTGAACGGGACGGTGACGGTCGACTGGCGGCCTTCGGCGGCGGTCGCGTTGACCCGTACGGTCGTCGCCGCGTTGCCGATCGCGTTCCAGACCTCCAGTTTCACGCAGCCGTTCGCCAGCGCCGCGAAGCCACCGGTGGCGGTCTTCACCCCGGTCGCCTGGGTGTACGTCTCGGTGCCGACGACCGGGTCGGTGGCGAAGTAGTGGTACGTCTCCACCCGGCTGTAGTTGCCGGACCCGGTGAAGTCGTACGAGACCCTCGCCTGGATTCCGGCACCGACCGCGCCGCCCGCGTCGACGTGCAGCGTGAACGCGGTCGCACCCGAGTTGTACGGGCCGGTCAGCCCGCAGACGGTGTGTATCACCGGGTTGTGCGGGGTGCCGTCCCAGTTGCCGTTGGCGGCGGTGATCGTGGTGGTGGTCGCACCGGTGCCAGCGGCACCGGAGAGCGCCCCGGCGGAGCGGACGTAGAGCAGGTTCGACCGGACCACCGGACCGGTCGGCGTCGGGGTCGGTGTGGCCGTGGGTGTCGGCGTCGGGGTGGCCGTCGGCGTGGGACTGACCGTGGGGGAGACGGTCGGGGTGGCGGTGGGGTTGCCGATGCCGCCGTTGGCGTTGCCGCCGCTCCAGGTGAAGGCGCCGGTGGTGGCGGTCTTGCCGGCGGCCACGGTCAGCGTGCGGCCGTCGGAGAAGGTCACCGTCATCGGGTTGCGGGTGATGTTCGACGCCACGTACGTCCGTACGCCGTTCTTGGTGTAGACGGCGTAGAGCGGGGTGTTCGCGGTGACCGTGGTGTCGACCTGGCCGAGGGCGGCGAGGTTGCGCAGCCAGTGGAACGTGTGCGCCCGGCTCTCGCCCTCCTCGATTGGGTACGTCGGGTTGGCCCGGAAGCTCGCGAGCGCGGCGTCGCCGTCCGCGTACGCCCGGAACGACCAGAGCACGTCCTGCCAGACCGTCGGCGGGCCCCCGTTGTTGGTGACCAGTTCGTTCCAGTTGGTGGTGACGTACGCCGGCTTGTAGCCGAGGTAGTTCGAGCCGCCGGTGATCGGGAGCATGTTGATGCCCTGGATCATCTCCGGCTCACCACTGAACCAGGTGGCGTACGCGCCACCGTCGCCCCAGACCATGCCGACCGTACGGTGGGCGAAGGCGGCCGGGAAGTTGCTGTCGGAGGAGTCGAACCAGTACTCCTGGATCGCCTGCGCCTGCGTGGTGTAGATGAACAGCCCGGCGTCGCGTACGGCGGTGTTGCCGGTGGCGAGCCCCCACTGGATCAGGGCCGAGGCGAAGTTCATTCCCTCGGAGGAGGACTCCTGGTTGTTGCCGGCCATGAACGAACCGTGCCCGGAGGCCCAGTCGTGTCCGGCGAAGATGTCGAAGTCACGCAGGAACGGGAACATCGGGTCGTTGCGGTCGGGGCTGTTCGCGTCCCGGATCAGCAGGTTGACCATGCCGCCGTACTGGCTGGTGGTGGCCCAGGTCGGGTCGAACTTGGCGAGCGTGGCGGCGGCGGCGATGTAGTAGCCGTAGTGGAAGTGGTGGTCGTTGAGTTCCAGGTCGGAGCCGTACGAGGCGGGATAGCCGACCAGCGTGCCCCACGCCTGGTCGTAGTGGAACACCCGGGCGGTCTTGCCCGGGGTGGCGGTGAACCAGTCGGTGAGCCGGTTCCGGATGGCGTTCAGCAGCAGGTCCCGCTGGGCGGTCCGGCCGAGTTGGTCGGCGATCTCGGCGAGCCGGGCGGCCCGGCCGAGTCCCTTGCCGGTCCAGTAGGTGTCGTTGCCGAAGCCGGCGAGCGGGTCACCGGTGGCGACCTGGTCGAGGTAGCCGCCGAGGGTGGCGAGGTCGGCGCCGCTGGAGGTGGCGACCGCGGGAATCTCGGGCAGCACCCCCTGGTAGCGGATGTTCGTGCTGAACGAGGCCGCGCCGACCAGTGTTTTCATCGGTCCCCGGGGGGAGATGTAGGTCTGTCCGATCGGGGTGCCGCCGCCGAGGTTCTTCCAGTGGTGCGGGTAGAGCGAGACGACGGTGCCGCTGGTGCTGCCCTCGCGGGCGGTGGTGGTGAAGGCGTACGTGGCGGTCACCATGCTGGTCGACGGGTTGAAGCCCCAGGAGACGCGGGTGCCGGTGACGTGCGCGTGCGCGTACTGGCCGTAGCTGGCGAGCAGGGCGGTCCGGTCGGCTGCGGGGCTGCTCGGGGTGGTCGGCAGGACCGCGACGGAGAAGTAGCCCCGCCCGGCCAGGGTGGAGGTGACGGTGTTGCCGCTGACCGTCCAGGTCGCCCCGGTCGGCGCGTACGCGACGTAGTCGTGTCCCCGTACGGTGAAGCCGAGCCGCCCGGCGGTGTTGGACCAGACGGTCGGTGCACTGGTCAGGCTGAGCTGGGCGTTGCCGCCGGTGACCTGGGCGTAGACGAAGGGCAGCCCGTGCCCGATGGTCGTCTTCAGGGTCCGGGTCCCGTCCGACCAGTACGGCGTGACGGTCCAGTCGCTCCAGCCGTCCACCTTGACGTCGGGTGAGTTCAGTCCGGTGACGCCGAGGGTGAAGTCGGCGCTGTAGGTGTAGTGGTATTCGCCGGGGCCGGTCGGTGAGCCGGAGATGCCGGCGGTGGTGGTGTAGGAGACGCCGAGTCCGCCGGCGACGGGGTCGTACGAGGCCGGGTGGGCGTGCAGTGGCTCGGAGTAGGCGCAGTCGAGGCGCTTGAAGAGCAGCGAGGACCACCAGTCGTTGGTGGGGACGGCGCCGGCCGGGGCGTTGGCGGTGACGTACCGCCGGGGGTTGGTGGAGAGGTCGGCACAGCCCGAGGGCGGGGCCGCGCCGGCGGGCCGGGTGGTGGCGTAGCTGCCGGCACCGAGCGGGTCGGCGCCGGCACCACCGGGTACGGCGAAGGTGAGCCCGCCGACCACGAGCGCCACCGTCGCGGCGCTTGCCAGCACTCGGCGGCGCAGCGTCTTCTGGGCCGGTCGCGGCCGGGTGTCCGGATGGCCGCCGTCGTCGGGTACGACGTGGCGGAGGGACAGGTTCATGGTGCCTCCGGTCGGGGACGGGTCGGTGCGCGGAGGTTTCGCGCACATTAAGGGGGCGTTGCGTCAGAGCATCAGAGATGGTGGCGGCTGTCAATGTCTTGCCATCTTCTTTGCGGGAGTGGTGGTTCGGTGGGGGATCTCTGTTGACAGTGCCCGACCGGGAGGGCTAACTTTGAGAGAGCGCTCTCACGACACCGGTAGGCGAGGTGGGGAGCCTCGCCTACCGGGTTACCGTGTGCTAGCGAAAGAGCGCTCTCTGCCACCCGTTGTGGGATCAGTCGCGGGGGCCGGCTCGCAGAGCACGCAATTCTGCCTGCTTCGACAATCGTTCAATCGGTATTCCCGCAGGCCATTCACAATCGGTCCGAAGTTGCCACACGAGCCAGCCATGAAAGTGTTATCCGATCAATGGCCGCACGTCGGCGCGGCCGGACGCCGGGCCGCACGGTGGGCGGACCGGACCAACGTAGACAAGATCACGCCAGGTTTTCTGTTACCCCCTGGCCTCCGGGGAGTCTCCTTATGAGGAGGGACCGCTGGTCCGCTCCGCAACTGAGCGGCGCCGAGACGACCGGAGGAGAGTCACCATGCTGGGTACCGGACCGGTGGGCTCGGATGTCTGACCTCCAGACCACCGGCCGTCACTTTGGCGCTCCGTACCCCGGTGGTTCCGCCGACCCCGCGAGCGGCCGGCGGACCCCCGCCGACCGTGCCCCCGCGAAGGTTCCCACCGAACGCTACTGGCCAGCCGCCTCGGCTCCATCGGATCGGACCGCGGTTCCGGTCAATCGCCCCTGGTCGTCGATCCCCGCCTCGGTCCGCGACCGGTCCGCGACCTCGACCGGCGGCGGACCGTCCACCGCACCGGCGGCCGGTTGGCGTGGAGGCCACCGCCGGCCCGCCGGGCGCAACGTGCTCGCCGGGGCGGTCCTCGCGATGAGCGTCGGCTGGGTGGCCGTCGTGCTCGCCGCACCCCACCTCACGCTCAGCCCAGGATGGCGGATGGTGGCTCTCTTCTGCCATCTGACCTGTCTGGTCGTGGGCTTCGGGGCGGTGCTCACGGTGGACTGGTTCAGCCTGCGCTGGCTGCTACGTCAAGAACGGATCGGGACGGTACTGACCACGGCACGGGGCACGCACCTGCTCATCTGGCTGGGCCTGGTGGGGCTGGTGGTCAGCGGCGCGGCCCTGCGTCCGGACACCTCGTCGGCGCTGGTGCAGATCAAGCTGGTCGCCGTGCTCGTGGTCGGGATCAACGGCCTGTTCCTCGGTCGGGTCAGTGACCGACTCACGGCCGTCGGCGACGGCCCGGTGCCCTGGTCCCGCCTGCTCCCCGCCGCCGGCGCGGCCACCGTCTCCCAACTCGGCTGGTGGACCGCCACCCTGATCGGCTTCTGGAACGCCCAACACTGACGCCCTCCCCTCCCCGCCGATCCGGATGCAATGCCCACAGACGTTGGTGACCGGGGCGGGGAGGGGGAGGGCGTCAGTTCACGGAGAGGTGGACGTGGTTGGTGTGGTCGCTGGAGGGGTCACCGCCGCCGTTGTACGCCTTCCAGCCACTGCCCGGTAGCCAGATCTGTCTGAACCAGATCACGTACAGCACGCCGAGGCGGCTGGCGTTCTCGACGAAGTACGCCGCCAGGTTGTTGCCGTACGTCTTGTCGCCGCCGGTGGCGATCCCGCCGAAGCCGCCCTTCTCCGCCGCGAAGTCACAGGCCCGCCCCTTGGGGTGCTCGCCCGACCCGCCGCTGCGGAAGCAGGAGACAAAGCGGGTGAAGCCGGCCGCCTTGGCCTGGTTCATCGCGTTGAGGGTGCGCGGGGTGATGCAGCCCGTGGTGGTCGGGTCGTTCGCGCTGCACGACTCCTTCGGCCAGGAACCGTCGGCGTTGCGTGGCGCCGGCTTCGCCGTGGCGGAGGTGGTGCTGGCGGTGACGCCGGCGCTGGCGCCGCCACTGCCTGCCTGGGCGAGCGCCCGTTCGGCCTGTTGCTTGCGCTTGGCCATGATGTCGAGCTGCTTGCGTTGTTCCCGGATCTCGTTCTCGATCGCCGCCTTGGCCCGCTGTTCCTGGTCGCGGACCTCGATCAGGTTTCGGAGCTGGCGGTCCTCGTTGGCGGCCACCGTGCCGAGCGACGACGCCCGGTCCAGGAAGCCGTCCGGCGAGTCGCTGTTGAGCAGGGCCGTCAGCGGCCCCAGTCGGCCGGTGCGGTACGCCATGCCGGCGAGTTCGGCGACGGTCTGGGTCCGGGTGACCAGCTCGGCCTCCAGGGTGACCAGGTGGGCGGCGAGCTGTTGTTGCCGTTTGGTGGAGTTGTCCAGCGTTGCCTGGGCGTCGAGATAGCCCTTGGCCGCGATGTCGAGTTGTTCGCGGAGGCTGGCGCTGCCGCCCTCGTCGTCGGTGTCGCCCGGGGCGGCGGCGAGCGTGCCCGGGGCGGCGGCGAGTGCGCTGGTGGGGGTGAGGGGGGTGGCCAGCACGGTGAGGATGATCGCGATCGCGGTCAGGGTCGCGAACCGTGCGGCACGTGGTCGTGGTCGTACGGGCGCCAGGAATGGCATTCGGTACACGTCCTTCCGTCAGCCGCCGACCGGGTTAGCTGACGGGTTCGGGACGGAAGATCCCTACCGCTGACGCGGATGCACCCCAATGACGCGATGGTTCCCCGGCTCGCACGTGCGATTAGGCGACGGTCACCGCAGGCGCCGGAGGGCGCCGCCCGGCGGAGACCGGAGCCGAGCCTACCGGCATGTCCAGCACGGACAGTGTTGGCGCGGCCGACGGACGCCGCAACTCGAAGTGATATGTCGGATATAACTAGAAACTTTTACCCGGTCGGGGGACAAAATTTAAGGGCCAGGTAAGCGAAGAGTGGTCATGTTTCGGCGTCTCGTAAGGACCGTGCCCGGTCAGTGGCCCCTACCAATCGGCCGGGCCGCAGTTCTCGGTCGCGCTGCCGGGCTCGACCTGGAGGGTGGCGTGGGCGATGTCGAAGTCGTCGTGCAGCGCCCCGCGCGCGGCGGCCAGCACCGCGCCGACCTCGGCGCCGGGGGAGAGCGTGAGATGGGCCGAGGCGACCTCCATGCCCGAGGTGAGCGTCCAGACATGCAGGTCGTGCACGTTGGCGACCCCGGGTACGGCACAGAGCCGGGCAGCCACCGTCGGCACGTCCAGGTGCTCCGGTGCGGCCTGCACCAGAATCCGGACCGCGGCCCGCGCCAGCCGCCCGGTGCGGGGCAGGATGAACAGGCCGATCGCCACCGCGACCACCGGATCGGCCCACCACCAGCCGGTGTTCGCGATCACCAGGGCGGCGACGATCACCCCGGCCGAGCCGAGCAGGTCCCCGAGCGCCTCCAGGTAGGCGCCGCGCAGGTTGATGCTCTCCCGCGCACCGGCCCGCAACAGCCCGAAGGCGACCAGGTTGGCCAGCAGCCCGAGGACCGCCACCACCAGCATCGGCCCGGCCAGCACGGTCGGCGGACGCGCGGCACCGAACCGCAGCGCCGCCTCGACCAGCACGTAGATCGCGACGCCGAAGAGCAGCACCGCGTTGGCCAGCGCGGCCAGCACCTCCAGCCGGTAGAGGCCGAAGGTCCGCTGCGGGTCGTCGGTGGCACGCCGGGTCGCGGTGATCGCGGCGAGCGCCATCCCGATCCCGAGTACGTCGGTGAACATGTGACCGGCGTCGGAGAGCAGCGCGAGCGAGCCGGTGGCGAGCGCCGTGACCGCCTCGACCACGGTGAAGACGACGAGCAGTCCGAGGGCGGACCAGAGCCGTCCCCGGTGCCGCTCGCCCGCGCGCATCGCCTGCGCGCCGTGGTCATGACCCGCGCCCACGCCCACACCCTCCGCCGCCGGTGCCCGCGCGACCCAACATATGCCGACATCGCAATGTGTGTGATTGGTTCGGGTCGGGGGATGGGCGGCGGTTCACCCCTCCACGCTCATCGCCGCCACGATCGGCGTCCGGGTCGCCCGCCGGGCGGGAAGCAGCCCGGCCAGGAGCGCCGCGCCGCCGGCCAGAGCCACGCAGAGGACGAGCTGAGCCACTGGTACGACCGGCAGCCCGTGCCCGTAGCTGTGGATCAGTCCGAGTGCGGCGGTCCAGCCGACGCCCACCCCGAGGACGATCCCGGCCAGGGCCCCGACCAGCGCGATCAGCCCCGCCTCGGCGAGCAGCATCCGCCCGAGTTGCCGCCGGGAAAGCCCCAGCGCCCGCAGCGTCGCCGACTCACGGGTCCGTTCGAAGACCGACAGGGAGAGCGTGTTGCTGATTCCGAAGAGCGCGATCAGCACCGACATGCCGAGCAGTGCGGCGAAGATGCCGAGCAGTTCGTCCAGGGTCGCCGACAGGGCGTTCGCCTGGTCGGCGACGCTGCTCACCCGTACCACCGGAAAGGTCCGGAGGACCCGGTCCAGGGCCTGTCGGCCGTCGGCCGTACCGACACCGGGGGCCAGATCGAGCAGGAGCTGGTTCGGCGCCCCGGGGCCGTACGCGGCGGTGAACTGGCCCCACTCGACCAGGGCGGCGCCGCCGGTCGGGGCATCGTCGTAGAGCGCCACCACGGTCAGCGCCCCAGCCGGGTCCGGTACGCCGGGCAGGCCCAGCGCGAACCGGTCGCCCACCCCGAGCCCCCGGGCCTGCGCCACCGGGCGACTCACCGCCACGGTGCCGGGGCGCAGATCGGCCAGGTCGCCGTCGGTGACCTCCGGTCGGACCGGCCCGCGCAACTGCTCCGGGGGCACCGACCAGACCCGCACCTGCCGGTCGACCGGGGCCGGCGCGAGCCGTACCTCGGCCACCGTGGCGAACGCCGGCTCGGCCCGGAGCACCCCGGCCAGCTCCGCCGGCAGCTCGCCCCGGGTGGCGCCCGGCGTACCGTCGATCCGGGTCCGGTCGAGCACGAAGTCGACCGGGAAGTTCTCGGTCAGCTCACGTCCGGTCTGGTCCCGGGCGGTCTCCAGCAGCACCGCGAACATCGACATCAGCGCCACCCCGACGGTCAGCGCCATGGTGGTCGCCGCAGCCCGGCGCGGGTTACGCCGGGCGTTCACCACCGCCAGCCGGGCCACTGGGCCGAAGAGCCGGGCCGGCAGCCAGCCGAGTACGCCGACCGCGCGCGGAACCAGCAACGGGGCGGCCACCACCGCGCCGAGGAAGACGACCATCCCGCCGCCGAGCACCAGCGGCAGTCCCGGGAAAGCCAGTGGCACCCCGACCATGATCGCCAGCAGTCCCGCCCCGGCCAGCCCGACGGCGACCAGCACCCGGACCCGGCCACGCCGGCCGGTCGCGTCCCGCAGTTCGGCGGTGGCGCTGCCGTGCAGGGCGGCCAGCGGCGGCACCCGCCCCGCCCCGAGCGCCGGTACGAGCGCGGCCAGCACCGTCACCACCGTGCCGAACCCGAGCGCCACCGCCACCGTCGGCCAGCGCACCACCGGGGCGTGCAGCGGGATGTCGGTCGCGACCAGTTCCCGCCCCCAGATCAGCCCGTAGCCGACCAGCAGGCTCATCGCCAGGCCGCCGAGCGAGGCCAGTACGCCGAGCGTCACCGCCTCCAGCAGCACCGCCACCCCGACCTGCCGGCGGGACGCCCCGACGCACCGCAGCAGGCTCAGCTCGCGTACCCGCTGGGCGGCCAGGATGGCGAAGGTGTTGTAGATGACGAACGCCGACACGGTCAACGAGACCACGCCGAACCCGATCAGCACCGCCAGGAAGCCGTCGACGTACTTGCCCGCCTGCTCGGCTAGCTGGTCCCGGAGCCGGTCACCGGTGAGCACCGCCAACCGTGGGTCACCCGTCACCCGCGCGACCCGATCGGCGAGCACCTCCGGGTCGACGTCGGGCCGGGCCCGGACCACCACCTGGGCGTACCGCTCGGTGCCGGTGAGGGAGGCCAGGTCGGGACCGGTCAACGCGGCCACCGGGGAGCCGCCGAAGAGCCGGTTCACGCCGAGGTCGAGCACCCCGACCAGGGTCAGCCGGTGCGGCGTACCGGCCTGGTCGAGCAGGCTCACCGAGGCGCCCAGGGCGTACCCGGTGGCGGCCACCGTGGTCTTGTCGACCGCGACCTCGCCGGGCACCGTGGGAAGCCGCCCGGCGGTCACGTCGTACGGGGCGAGCGACGCCACACCGGGCACCGAGAGTCCATAACCGACGTGCCCCTGCTGGGTCAGGAGCCGACCGTCCCGGTCGAGCAGGCCCAGCCAGGCGATCACCCGACCGTCCACCTCGGCCACCCCGTCGACCGCCCGGATCCGGTCCACCGTCTCGGCCGATACCAGCGTCTCGGCCGGCTCCACCACCACGTCGACGTTCCTCGCCGAGCGGGCCAGGTCGTCGTAGAAGGCGGCCCGGGCGGTGTCGCCGTAGACCAGGGTGCCGGCCAGGAAACCCACTCCGACCACCACCGCGAAGGCGGTCAGCAGCAGTCGTACCGCGTGTGCCCGCAGCCCGGCGACGGCCAGGCGCACCAGTGGCCAGTTCACGCCACAGTCTGACGTGATCACCACCACCGCCGGAAGCGGAGCGGTTGTCAGGTAGCGGACAGCGGGACGACCGGGCACCATCGAACCCGGTACCGACCGACATCAGCCGATGCCCGCCGGACTGGCGGGGGAGGAGATCGAGGATGCGAGTTCGACCCCGTACCACCGTCCTGTCCGTCGCCGTGGCACTCGCCGGCACCCTGGCGGCAGCCGCCCCGGTCAGCGCCGCCCCGGTCGACGCCGGGCGCTCGGAAACCGCGTCGACCCGGACCGGCACCCTGTTCCCCACCACGTTCGCCCTGCCGGACGGCTTCCAACCGGAGGGGATCGCGATCGGGGCCCTGCCGTACGCCTTCTTCGGTTCCCGCGCCACCGGCGCCATCTACCGGGTCAACCTGCTGACCGGGCGGGGCGAGCAGATCAACGCCGGTTCGGGCACCCCGTCCCAGGGGCTCAAGGTGGACCTGCGCGGGAGGCTCTTCGTCGGCGGCGGGAACAGCACCACCGGCGCCGCCGCGAAGGTGTTCGACGCCTTCACCGGAGAACTGCTGACCACCTACCAGTTCAACAACGTGCCGAGCTTCGTCAACGACGTGGTGCTCACCCCGGACGCCGCCTGGTTCACCGACTCGACCAACCCGGTCCTCTACAAGCTGCCACTGAACCGGTGGGGTGGCCTGCCGGACGCGGACGAGACGGTGACGCTGCCGCTGACCGGTGACATCGTCTACGGCACCGGGATCAACGCCAACGGCATCGAGACCACACCGGACGGTCGCGGCCTGCTGGTCGTACAGTCCGGCCCCGGCCTGCTCTTCCGGGTCGACCCGGCGACCGGGAAGGCCCGGACGGTCGACCTCGGTGGCGAGGTGCTGACCAACGGCGACGGGCTGCTCCGGGACGGGCGCACCCTCTACGTGGTGCAGAACCGCCTCAACACCGTCTCCGTCTTCGAACTGGACCGCACCGGCACCAGTGGACGTCTGGTCGAGCGGGTCACCTCCGCCGGTTTCGACGTACCGACCACCGTGGCCGCGTACGGCAACCGCCTCTACCTGCCCAACGGCCGTTTCACCACTCCGCCGACCGCCACCACCCCGTACACCGTCACCGCCATCCCCCGCCCCTGAGCTTCGTCCCGCTGACCCTCCTGCGGGGAGGGTCAGCGGGCGGGGTCGATGGTGGTGAGGCGCTGGGTGGCCCGGGACAGGGCCACGTAGAGGGTGCGTACGCCGGACTCGGAGTCGGTACGGATCTCGGTGGGGGCGATCAGCACGACACCGTCGTACTCCATGCCCTTCGCCTGGAGACTCGTCACCACCTGGAGTCGGGGGCCGGCGAGTGCGGCGAGCCAACCGGCGACCTCGTCCCGGCGCGGCACCGGTGTGATCACGCCGACCGTGCCCTGCACCTCGGCGAGGAGTTCGGTGACCGCCCGTACGGTCGCCCCGGGCAGTTGTGCGGCGGGCAGGGTCAGTTCGACCGGCTCGACCCCGGTGGTCCGCACCGCCGTCGGCAGGGTGAGGTCGGGGGAGACCTCACGGATCACCTTGGCGGCGACCGCGAAGATCTCCGCCGGGTTCCGGTAGTTCGTGGAGAGGGTGTAGTCGTGCCGGTCCCGGCGGCCGAGCGCCTTGTCCCGGGACTGGGCCAGTTCGCGCGGGTCGCCGGTCCAGGCGGTCTGCGCCGGGTCACCGACCACGGTCCAGGAGGCGAGTCGGCCGCGCCGGCCGAGCATCCGCCACTGCATCGGCGAGACGTCCTGTGACTCGTCGACGACCACGTGGGCGTACTCGCGGTAGTCCTCCGGGCGTTCGACGGCCTGGGCCCGCGCGGCCCGCTGTCGGTCCGCGTACGTGCTCACCTCGCGCACCCCGCCGGCGAGCAGGAACGGGTCCCGCCGCCGTTTCGCCGGCCGCATCGGCTTGCCGAGCAGTTCGTCGAGTTCGTCGAGGATGGCGACGTCGGCGATGGTCGGCCCGTCGGCGTCCAGGTTCCGGTACGACGCGCCGAGCGCCCGGATCTCCCGGTGCGAGAGGAGCCCCTCGGCGTACCTGCGCAGCCGTTCCGGCTCGCTCAGCCAGCCGAGTACGTGCCACGGGTGCAGTCGGGGCCACCAGGCGCGGATGAAGTCCCGGAATTCGCTCCGTTCGGACAGGTCGTCCTCGAAGCTGGCTTTCTCCGGCAGCCGCCCGACCGGCGCTCGCTGCACCTGCGCCCAGAGCGCCTGGAAGAGCCCGTCGATGCCGGCCCGGCGGACCTCGTTGCGCCGGGCGCCCCGGGGCAGCGCCCGGGTCCGGATCCGGTCGAGTTGGGTGGCGTCGAGCCGGAGCAGTTCGCCTCGGTAGAGCAGGCGGAGTTCGGTCGGTCCGCCCGGAACCGCGTCGTGGGTGGCCCGTTCGAGCACCCGGCGCATCCGCAGCGAGCCCTTGATCGCCGCGACCGCCGCCGGGTCGGTACGGGTGGCGACCACACCGGGGAAGAGCGAGCCGAGGGAGTGGAGGGTGGCGGTCTCCTCGCCGAGTGACGGCAGCACCGAGGCGATGTACTCGACGAAGACCCCGGACGGCCCGACCACCAGTACGCCGCCGCCAGCGAACCGGTTCCGGTCGGAGTAGAGCAGGTAGGCGGCCCGGTGCAGGGCGACCGCGGTCTTCCCGGTTCCGGGTCCGCCGGAGACGATCGTGACACCACCGGCGGGGGAGCGGATCGCCTCGTCCTGTTCCCGCTGGATGGTGGCGACGATGTCGCGCATGCCGCGCCCGGTCGCCTTGGCGAGGGAGGCGAGCAACGCACCGTCGCCCACGACCCGCATGCCGGCGGGGGCGGCGCCGGGATCGAGCAGGTCGTCCTCGATCCGGGTCACCCGTTCGTTCGCGGACTGGATCATGCGTCGGCGTACCACGCCCTGTGGGTCGGCGGCGGTGGCCTGGTAGAACGCTGCGGCGGCCGGCGCCCGCCAGTCGATCACCAGCGGTTCGGACCGCTCCCCGCGTACGCCGAGCCGGCCGACGTGCAGCACCTGCTCGTCGCGCAGGTCCAGCCGGCCGAAGACGAGCCCTTCGTGCTCGGCGTCGAGGGCGTGTCGGCGCCGGGCGGCGTGGAAGACCATCGCGTCCCGCTCGACGAGCGCGCCGAAGTTGCCCACCCGGGCGAGTTGGTAGCCCTCCTGCTCAGCCTTGGCGGCGGTCCGGCGCAGCTGGGCCAGCCGGGCGTAGACCAGGTCGAGATGCCGCTGCTCGGCGGCGATCTCCTGTTGCAGGGTGGTGAGGTCGGTCAACGTGCAGACTCCCGGGTGGTCGGTTGCGTGACGCGGCGTCCGACCCCGGCTGGCGGCCGGGCGGGCGTACGGCCGCGCAGGGTGGCCAGGTAGCGAGGGTACGGGTTGCCGTCCGGCCGCCTTGCGCCGATCGGCCGATCGGGTCCGTTCCGGCCACCGTGTCGGCTACAGCGGTGCTCCGTTTCGGGTGCCGAATCCCACCTGGGTGGGGCCGCCGTGCCCGCTGCGCGGGCGTCAGGCGTGATCCCCGACGTGGGCGCGGCGGCCCTCGCCCCGGGGTTGGCGTGGGATCCGGGCGAGGGCCCGGCGGACCACCCCGAGCAGGGCGGCGTTGACCTCGTCGGGACGTTCGAGCAGGAGCATGTGGCCGGCGCCGGGGCAGACGGTCAGTTCGGTGGCCGGGAGCGCCTCGACGATCGAATCGGAGCAGCGTGGCGGGGTGAGCCGGTCCCGGTCACCGACGAGGGCGGCGACCGGCAGGTCGCCGAGGCGGGTGAGGGTCTCCAGCCGGTGTTGCCGGCCGACCGAGGTGCGGAGCCCGCCGATCGAGACCAGTGCCGCGCGGGCCACCGCCGAGGTGGTGAGGTCGAGGTCCTCGGCGGCGCAGTCGTCGCCGAAGAGGAGCCAGCGGAGGGCCGGTCGCAGTGCCTGGAGCACCGGCCCGGGGGTGCGCAGACCACCGCAGCGCGCCAGTACGCCGGCGCCGGTGGTCTCGGCGAGCCGGACCAGCCAGGTGATCCTGGAGGGTAGCCCGTAACAGGTGTGGGTGTGTCCCTCGGCGGTGGTGGCGACGAGGACCAGACCGGCCACCCGGGCGGCGAAGTCGTCGGGGTGGCGGTGGGCGTACTCCATGATGGTCATGCCGCCGAGAGAGTGGCCGGCGAGCACCACCGGCCCGGTCGGCGCGATCGTGTCGATCAGTTCGGCCAGGTCGTCACCGAGCCGGGCCAGGGTGGCGGTGCCGAGGGCGCTCACCCCGGATCTGCCGTGCCCGCGGGCGTCGTAGCCGATCACTCGGACCGAGTCGCCGAGCGTGGCGGTCAGTGCGCTCACCTGCCGGTGCCAGGTCCGGTGGTCGAGGTTCCAGCCGTGCAGCAGCAGTACGGTGACCGGCGCGGTGGCCGGTCCGGCCTGTGTGACGTGGAGCCGGAGCCCGTCGGAGAGTGGGATCGGGGTGGTGGGCCGGAGCGGGTCGGCCGGGGTGCGCGGGGTCGGGATCTGGTCGGACACGGCTACCTCCGGGCTCCCCGGGGTGCCCTACCCGCGGGTAACAAGCGTACCCGTGATCTTCGATTGATGCTGTCGCCCGGCTCCCGTTCGCGCGGACGACCGTGGTCGCCGGAACGGACACCGAGCGGGACGCGGGTGAGGAAACCTCCAGGGGTGCAGAAAGCGACAAACGCCCCGCCCGGCGCTCGGCCGGTACGGGGCGTTCGTGTGCTGCGGGTCGACTCAGGCGGTGAAGACGCCAGCCTCGACGAGACGCTTCTCGGCGGTGTCCCAGCCGTCGCCCGGGAACGCCGTGGCCAGGCCGCTGATCTCAGCCCGGATCTTGGCGGCGTGTCCGGCGCCGGCGAGCTGCCGGACCTCCTCGACGAAGGCGTCGGAGTCGGTGCGGACGTGGACGGTCTTGCCGTTGGTCAGGTTCCGCACGTAGGCGTGCTTGCCGCCGTTGAGCGGAATCAGGTACTTGAACTCGCCGAGCACGCTCAGGGCGCCACCCTGACCGGCCTGGCCGGCGCGGACTGACGCGCGCGCGGTCTTTGAGGTGTTGCTCGCCACGGAAGTACTCCTTGCCAGACATAACGGGAGGACGGAATGCGCGACGGCAACACGCCGGACGCGCCTGGTGGCCCGGTCGCCGAAGTGGCCGGGGCCGCCGAACTGCAATTTTGGCGGCCTGGGGCACAGGACGCCGAGTGAACCTTACACGACCACGAGAGCCGGATGGCGATCGCGGCCTGTCGTGAGGAATGAACACCCACTAGCGGTACGGCTATTCCGGCATGCCAAAATTCCGATTCTCTGGCGCACCATCCGTCACAGCAGTCATCATGTGTTGCAGATCGCCTGGTGATCGAGGTCGTAGGGGAAGACGCACCTCGCTCTCCGGGAGGTCACCGTGCCAACGCGTGGCGTCGTATACGTCCACTCGACCCCGCTCGCCGTGTGTGCACACGTCGAGTGGGCGATCGCGCGCGTCCTTACCGTGCCGGTCAATCTGCACTGGACGGTTCAACCCGTCGATCCCGGCGCCCGCCGGGCAGAGTGCAGTTGGTCCGGCCGGCCGGGGACGGGTGCAGAACTGGCTGCTGCCCTCCGGCAGTGGCCGATGATCCGTTTCGAGATCACCGAGGAACCGAGCGCCGGGGTCGACGGCGAGCGGTTCATGTACGTCCCGGGACGCGGACTGTTCCGGGCGACCACCGGCGCCGCCGGTGACATCCAACTCGGCGAGGACCGGCTGCGCGAGATCATGGCGTCGGCACGGGCTCCCGAGGCACTGGCGCACGCTTTGGACAAGGCGCTCGGCACCGCGTGGGACGCCGAACTGGAGCCCTACCGGTACGCCGGTGACGGCGCCCCAGTGACGCTGCTCACCAGGGTCGGCTGACCCGTGCAGGTCCGTACTCGGTCCGGACTTGGTCAAGTTGCCCTGGTAAGGAGGGGACTGATGGGATGACGCCATGCCGATCCCCCTCCGGCGTACCCTCGCCGCGTTCGCCGTACTGGCCGCGCTGACCGCGACCGGCTGTGCCGGTCGATCCGACCAGGGCACCACCGGCGCGGACCCCGGCTGCCCAGCCGGGCAGCAGTGCGGACCCGCCACCCCGAGCACGTCAGGCGGGACCGACCCGGCGGCGCGGGCCGCCGAACTGGTCGGCCGCCTCACCGACGAGGACCTGGTCGGCCAGGTGCTGATGCCGTACGCCTACGGCAACTCGGCGACCAAGGTCACCGCCGGCTCGGCAGCCGGGAACAAGGCCCTCGCCGGGGTCGAGACGCCGGCCGAGATGATCGCCAAGTACCGGCTCGGCGGGCTGATCCTGGTCGGGTTCTCCGCCGACGACCCGACCGGCAAGAACCAGGTCACCACCAACGTCGACAACCCGGCGCAGGTGCACGAGCTGACCGGCGGTCTCCAGGCCGCCGGAGCCCAGCTACCGGCCGGTGCCGCACCACTGCTGATCGGCACCGACCAGGAGTTCGGCGTGGTCACCCGAATCGGCAACGGGGTGACCGTCCTGCCGAGCGCCATGGCCTTCGGCGCCGCCGCGGATCCGGCCCTGACCGAGAGCGCCTGGCAGGCCGCCGGCACCGAACTCGCCGCCCTCGGCATCAACGTCGACTTCGCCCCGGACGCCGACGTGCTCGGGGCGCAGAGCACCGTGATCGGCTCGCGCTCCTTCGGCGACGACCCGAAGGCGACCTCGGCTCAGGTCGCCGCCGCCGTCCGGGGCCTACAGGGAGCGGGGGTCGCGGCCACCCTCAAACACTTCCCCGGGCACGGCCACACCGCCGCCGACTCGCACGACAACCTGCCGGTGCTCGCCCAGGACCGGGCCGCGCTCGACGCCGGAGACCTGCCGCCGTTCACCGCCGGCATCGCGGCCGGCGCCGGGCTGGTCATGTCCGGCCACCTCGACGTGACCGCCATCGACCCGGGCACCTCGGCCACCTTCTCGCACAAGGTGCTGACCGACCTGCTGCGCGGAGAACTCGGCTTCAAGGGTGTGGTCGTCTCGGACGGCATGAACATGGCACCGGCCGAGGTCTACCCGCCGGGCGAGGCCGCCGTACGGGCCATCAACGCCGGCAACGACCTGCTGCTGATGCCACCGAACGTCACCCAGGCGTACGACGGGCTGCTCGCCGCCGTACGCGCCGGGACACTGCCCCGTACCCGGCTGGTCGAAGCGGCAACCCGGGTGCTCACGCTGAAGTTCACTCTCGCCGGGCGCCCCGCACCGGCGATGTCGACGCTCGACAGCGCGGCACACCGGGAAGCCGCCCGGCGGGTCGCGACGGCGTCGGTCACCGCGCTGCGCGGCACCTGCGCCGAGGCGGCGGTACGCGGGCCGGTGACCGTCACCGCCTCGAACGGCCGGGAGAAGACCGCCGCCGCGCTGACCTCGGCGCTGACCGCAGCCGGAGTGCAGGTGGTCCCGCAGGGCGGCACCGTCGTGCACCTGGTCGGCTACGGCGACGCCGCCGCCGACCTGAACGCCGCCGCCGGCGTGACCGTCGCGATGGACACCCCGTTCCTGCTGGAATCGGCGAAGTCCCCGGTGCTGCTGGCGACCTACTCGTCCAGCACCGTCTCGATGGCGGCGCTGGCCGACGTCCTCGCCGGCAAGGCCCGCCCGACCGGGCACTCCCCGGTCCCGGTGACCGGGCTTTCCCGCGCTTCCTGCACCGCCTGACCCGAACGGGGCCGGCGGTACGCGCACCAGCCACCCATCGTCGATCTGTCGAACCCCGGCGGCTGGTAGCGTTCGCCTGTCCGCCGGGTCGACCGGAGGGGGTGCGCGGGCCGTGACGCAACCGGGACCCGTGCTGTCCGTGGTCGTGCCCATGTTCAACGAGGAGAGCGTCCTCCCGCTGCTGGTCGAGCGGTTGCGGGACGTCCTCGACGGGCTCGCCGAACCGTACGAGGTGGTGGCCGTCGACGACGGCAGCACCGACGGCACGGCGACCGCGCTCGCCGCCGCCCGCGCCACCTGGCCCCAGTTGCGGGTGCTGCGGCTGCGGCGCAACAGCGGCCACCAGGCCGCGTTGGTCGCCGGGGTGCTGCGCGCCCGTGGCGACTACGTGGTCAGCCTCGACGCCGACCTCCAGGATCCGCCGGAGACGATCGCCGACATGCTCGACGCCGCCCGGCTCGGGCACCTCGACATCGTGTACGGGGTGCGCGCCGACCGGCGTACGGACACGTTCTTCAAGCGGTGGACCGCCGGGCTGTACTACCGGCTGATGCGCCGGCTCGTCGGCAAGCAGGTGCCGGCCCAGGCCGGCGACTTCCGACTGCTCAGCCGAGCCGCTGTGGAGGCACTGCGGGAACTGCCGGAACGGACCCCGGTGCTGCGGCTGGTCGTACCCTGGCTCGGTTTTCCCAGCGGCGAGGTGAGCTACCTGCGCGACAGCCGGGCGGCCGGGCGGACCAAATACCCGATGTCCCGGATGGTGGGCCTCGCCGCCGACAGCGTGACCAGCTTCTCCGCCGCGCCGCTGCGCTTCGCCACCTGGCTGGGCCTGGCCGGGGTGGCGATCTGCGGGCTGCTGGTGGTGGTCGCCGTGGTCGCCTACTTCTTCGGCGCGACGGTCAGCGGCTGGCCGTCGCTCTACGTGGCGGTGCTCTTCCTCGGGGCCGTCCAGTTGCTCTGTCTCGGCCTGCTGGGGGAGTACGTGGCTCGGATCTACACAGCCGTACAGGGGCGACCGGCGTACTTCGTCGCCACCGACACCGCCGACGGTGAACCGCCCGCCGCACCGGTGGGAGTCGGCGCATCGACGGCCGTCACGGATGCCGTGCGGGACGTGCCGGCCGGCAACGGCACCGGGGCGGCACTCGCCGACACACTGCGGTGACCGCCGTCGCCGACGGGGCGCCGGCACTCGGCACCCCGACCACCCGCCCCCACCGGGCAGCCGAGGCACTGCCCCGGTACGCACCCGCGCTCGCCGCCTTCGTCTTCGTCGTCGTCATCCTGCTCAGCGCCGACACCCCGGCCCTGGACATCGCCCGCTACACCGGGTACGCCCTGCTCGCCGTCGTGCTCCCCGGCACCCTGGTCTACCGGGCGTTACGAGCCCGGCCACACACCCTGGTCGAGGACCTCGCCGTCGGCGCCGCCGTCGGGCTGGTGCTGGAACTGGCCGCCTGGGCGGTCCTCACCGGACTCGGGCTCGAACACTGGCTGTGGCTCTGGCCGGTCGCGGTGGTGCTGCCCTTCGTGGCCGTACCCCGGCTGCGCCGGCACTGGCGGGTCACCGGCTACACCCCGGTCCCGACCGGCTGGGCCTGGTCGGTCGCGGCGATCATCGCCGGCTTCACCATCTACCTGGCCGAGTCGTTCCTCTACCGCAACCCGGTCCTCCCCCTCGGGGAGGAGCAGGCACAGTACATCGACCTGCCGTTCCAGCTCTCCATCGCCGGCGCCGCCACCCACCAGATGCCGCCGGAGGTGCCGCAGGTCGCCGGGGAACCACTGCACTACCACTGGTTCGGCTTCGCCCACATGGCGGCGGCGAACCTGGTCAGCGGAGTGGACCTGCCCACGGTCTTCTTCCGGCTGGCCGTACCGACGCTCTGCCTGCTCGCGGTGCTGCTGGTCGCGGTCGTCGGCTGGCGGATCAGCGGCCGCCCGTACGCGGGTGCGGTGGCCGCCGCGCTGATGCTCACCATCGGCGAGTTCGGCTACGAGAACGGCATCCGCCAGCTCTTCGGCACCCAGGCGACCTTCATCGTCTGGGGCAGCCCGTCGATGACGTACAGCTGGGTCCTGCTGCTGCCGCTGATCGCGGTCCTGGCCGACCGGATCGGCCCGGCCCGGGGAGTCACCGTACCGCCGCTGGGGCGGGGCGCCTGGGTGCTGGCGGTGCTGCTGCTCGCCGCCTCCACGGGAGCCAAGGCCAGCTCGGTGCCGGTGGTCGCCGCCGGGCTCGGGCTGACCGCCCTGGTCACGCTGGTGGTACGTCGCCGGCTCGCCTGGCCGGTGATCGTCGCCGGGATGCTGGCGCTCGCCGCGCAGGGCTTCGCCACCGCTATCCTCTTCGCCTTCGAGAGCCACGGGGTGACCGTCGACCCCTTCTCCGGCCTCCGGCCCTTCGTCGGCGCCGCCGCCGACCGGGGTCCCGGTGCCTCCGTCCTGCTCTGGGGCGCGGTGCTGCTGGCCTTCCTGCTCAACCTGCAACTGCGGCTGGCCGGCATCGTGGCGCTGCTGCGCCACCGCCGGTTCCGGCTCGAACCGGTGCAGGTGTTCCTGCTCGGCGGCGCGGTCATCGGCCCCGCGATCTACCTGCTGGTCGGGCACCCGGGCAGCAGCAACCAGTACTTCACCCGGGCCGGCTTCGCCTTCGGCGTGATCGCTTCCGGCTGGGGATACGCCGAACTGATCGAACGAGCCCGGCTGCACCGGCGGGGCCGGGTGCTGCTCGCCACCGGCGCGGCCGGGTTCGCGCTGCTGCTCTGCCTGATCCAGCTCAACAACCGGGCCACTGTCCACTCCGCCCCGGTCTGGGATCCGCTGCGCCCACTGCTCTGGTGGGCGGCGGCCCTCGCCGGTCTCGCCCTGCTCGTCGCCCTGGTCTGGCCGGTCCTGGCCGGTCGGTGGCCCGGACTCCGTGGTCGGGGTGCCGTCGTTTTGCTCACCGGAATCCTGGTCGCCGGGGCGCCGGGACTGGTGATGGACGCGGCGGCGGCGCATCGTTACTCCAACGGCGGCGCGTACGCGGTGGTGCCGATGCCGCAGTCGCGGGTGGCGGCGGCCCGCTGGGTGTACGAGCACAGCGAAGCCGACGACGTGGTGGCGACCAACGCGTACTGCCGCGCGGTGGTCGACGGCAGGTGCGACGCCCGGTCGTTCTGGGTCAGCGCGTACACCCAGCGCTCGGTGCTGGTCGAGGGTTGGGCGTTCACGCCCAAGCTGGTCGGGCAGCCGGACGGCCCGTACGTCCCGTTCTGGGACCAGACGCGGCTGCGGGCCAACGACGAGGCATTCGCCGCCCCGACCGAGGCGGGCCTCGCCGATCTTCGGGACCGGTACGGCGTGCGATGGCTGGTCGTGGACCGTTCCGTCGGCCAGGAGGCCGAGGTGTTGGCTCACCTGGCGGACCGCCGTTTCGACAACGGTCGACTCGCCGTCTACCAGCTCCGCTGACCGCCCCCGCTCCCTTGGAGCATCTCAGGGGCGGTGGGCGCGGAGCATCAGCGACACCCCGGGCAGCGACTTGACCGGCAGATAGCGTTCGGCGGTGATGACCGCGCGTAGGCCGAGGTTGACCAGACCGGGCAGGTCGTCGAGGTCGCTGCCGGTGGAGCGGCGGCGGCGCCAGGCGGCGACCGGACGGAGCACCACGTTCCAGCTCCACAGGTCGTCGACGACCAGACCGGCCTGCTCCAGCACCGACACCAGCGATGTCCGGTCGTAGCGTCGCACGTGCCCGACCGCTACGTCGTGGGCGGACCAGAGCCGCATGTCGCACGGTACGGCGATCAACGCGGTCCCACCGGGGCGCAACGTACGCCGGATCTCCGCCGCCGCGAGCGCGTCCTCCTCGATGTGTTCGAGGATGTCGAAGGCGACCACCAGACCGAGGCTCGTCGAGGGCAGCGGCAGGTGCCGGGCGTCGGCGCGTACCACCTGGAGCCCGCGTTCGGCGGCCACCTGGGCGCCCTCCGGGCTGTACTCCAGTGCCACGGGACGCCACCCGTGTGTCCGCAGGACCCGGGTGTTGCCGCCGCCAGCGGCCCCGATGTCCAACGCTCTACCGCCGGTCCGGTCCGGTCCCGCCCCGGCGGTGGCGAGCCGGCGCAGCGCGCGGGCGAGCAGGGCGCGGCGTTCCCGGTACCACCAGTGGGTGCCCTCGAGTGCGGCGAGCTTGCGAATCTCGGTGGCTTCCACGGGGGTAAACCCTAATCGGACACCGCCGCCCGCCCGAACCCGGTGTAAGGAAGGGGCCCTTGTTAACGCTATGCGTTAACAAGGGCCCCTTCCTTACACGGACACCGTTACAGCGGGATGTTGCCGTGGGAGCCGCGGGCAGCCGGGGCGGCGGCCAGGGCGTCGGCGATGCGGCGGCGGGTCTCCGCCGGCTCGATCACGTCGTCGACCACGCCGATCTCCAGCGCCCGGTTCACCCCACCGGCGGTACGGGTCTGCTCCTCGATCAACTGTGCCCGCAGCGCCTCCCGCTCGTCTGCCGGGGTGGCGGCGAGCTTCTTGCGGTGCAGGATGTTGACCGCCGCCGACGCGCCCATCACGGCAACCTCGGCGTTCGGCCAGGCGAAAACGGCGGTGGCACCGAGCGAACGCGAGTTCATCGCGATGTACGCGCCGCCGTACGCCTTGCGGGTCACCAGGGTCACCCGGGGCACGACCGCTTCGGCGAAGGCGTGCAGCAGCTTGGCGCCGCGGCGTACCACTCCGTCCCACTCCTGGCCGAGACCGGGCAGGTAACCCGGCACGTCGACCAGCACGATCAGCGGCACCCCGAGCGAGTCGCACATGCGCACGAACCGGGCCGCCTTCTCGGCGCTGGAGGCATCCAGGCAGCCGCCCAGGCGCAGCGGGTTGTTCGCGATCACACCGACGGTACGGCCGGCGAAGCGTCCGAGCACGGTCACCACGTTCGGCGCCCACTTGGCGTGCAACTCCACCCCGGCGGCGTCGAGCAGCGCCTTCACCACCGGCTTGACGTCGTACGCCCGGTTGGTCTCGGCCGGCATCAGCGCGGCGAGGTCGTGGCCCTCCTGACCCGCGGCCGGAATGTCGGCCGGGCTGAGCCGGCCCTGGTGACCCAGGAGCGCGGCCAGCTTGCGCGACTCGGCCAGGGCCGACTCGTCGTCCTTGGTGGTCACGTGCACCACGCCGGAGCGCCGACCGTGCGGTTCGGGGCCGCCGAGCCGCTCCATGTCGACCTGCTCACCGGTGACGCTGCGGACCACCTCCGGCCCGGTCACGAAGATCCGGCCGGCGCCGCTCATCACCACGATGTCGGTCAGGGCCGGGCCGTACGCGGCGCCACCGGCCGCCGGGCCGAGCACCACCGAGATCTGCGGCACCCGTCCGGAGGCGCGCACCATGGCGGCGAAGACCTGGCCGACCGCGTCGAGTGCCACCACGCCCTCGGCCAGCCGGGCGCCGCCGGAGTGCCAGAGCCCGAGCACCGGCACCCGGTCACGGACCGCGGTGTCGATCGCGTCGACGATGTGCTGGCACCCGACGGTGCCCATCGCGCCACCCATCCGGGTCGCGTCGGTCGCGTACGCGACCGCCGGGGTGCCGTCGATCTCGCCCCGGGCCCAGAGCACGCCCGAGTCGTCGCGGGACATCAGCAGGCGCAGGGAGCCGTCGTCGAAGAGCGCCCGGAGTCGCAACTCGGGGTCGCGGTAGTCCACGGTCGACGAATCAGCGCTGACAGAGGTGGTGGTCACGTACGCCTCCAATCACACTCCGGTCGAGTACGTCGGGCGTACCCGACCGGAGCAGGCAGTTAATCTCAGGCCCGGGTGAAGATGAGAGCCACGTTGTGGCCGCCGAAGCCGAACGAGTTGTTCAGAGCGGCGGGGATGTCCATCTGACGCGGCTTGTGCGCCACCACGTCGAGCAGGCCGTCCTCCGGGTCGTCAAGGTTGATTGTCGGAGGGACGACCCCGTCGCGCATGGCCAGGATGGTGGCGATCGACTCGACCGCGCCGGCCGCGCCGAGCAGGTGCCCGATCAGCGACTTGGTGGCGGTCAGCACCGGGTGGTCGCCGAGCGCGGAGCGCAGGCCCGCCACTTCGAGCATGTCGCCGACCGGGGTCGAGGTCGCGTGCGCGTTGACGTGCACGATGTCCGACCGGTCAAGGTCGGCGTCGGCGAGGGCGAACCGGATGGCCCGCTTGAAGCCGGCGCCCTCCGGGTGCGGCTGGACGATGTCGTAACCGTCCGAGGTGATCCCGGCACCGGCGAGCCGGGCGTAGACCTTGGCGCCACGGGCGGCGGCATGGTCGGCCCGTTCGAGGACGAGGACACCGGCACCCTCACCGAGGACGAAGCCGTCGCGGCCCTTGTCCCAGGGGCGGGAGGCGATCTCCGGGGCGTCGTTGCGGATCGACATGGCCCGCGCGGAGGCGAACCCGGCGATCGGCAGGGGGTGGATGACCGCCTCGGTGCCACCGGCCACGACCACGTCGGCGCGACCCGAGCGGATCATGTCCAGTCCGAGCGCGATCGCCTCGGCACCGGTCGCACAGGCGCTGGCGACCGAGTGGACCCCGGCCTGGGCGCCGAGTTCGAGCCCGACCCAGGCGGCCGGTCCGTTCGGCATCAGCATCGGCACGGTGTGCGGGGAGACCCGACGCGGGCCCTTCTCCTCCAGGATGTCGTCCTGGAAGAGCAGGGTCTGCGCGCCACCGATGCCGGTGCCGACGCTGACCCCGAGCCGCTCCGGGTCGAGCCCGGAGTCGGCCAGGCCGGAGTCGTCCCAGGCCTGGTGGGCGGCGATCAGGGCGATCGCCTCGGACCGGTCGAGCCGGCGCAGCTTGATCCGGTCCAGTACCTCGGACGGGTCCACGGCGAGCTCGGCGGCGATCCGTACCGGCAGTTGCGCGGCCCACTCCTGGGTGAGGTGTCCCACCCCGGAGCGGCCGGCGAGCATGGCGTCCCAGGTCGACGCGACGTCCCCGCCGAGCGGGGTCGTCGCGCCGAGCCCGGTGACGACGACGTCGGGGCGACTCATGATCAGGACTGGGCCTGGATGTAGGCGACAGCGTCACCAACGGTCTTGAGGTTCTGGACCTCGTTGTCGGGGATCTTCACGCCGAACTTCTCCTCGGCCGCGACAACGACCTCGACCATGGAGAGCGAGTCGACGTCGAGGTCGTCGGTGAACGACTTCTCCTCGGCGACGTCGTCCGGGTTCACCCCGGCTACCTCTTCGAGGATCTCGGCGAGGCCGGCGGTGATCTCGTCACGGGTCGTCATGGTGCTGGTTTCCTCTCGGTAAGTGGATCTGCGCTGGCGGACGATACCGCCTGCACCGTCCGGCGTGAGCCGGCCGGTGGGGTTCATGCGGTGCGCGGGGGGCGCGTACCGGGGGTGCGTGCGGACGCGGTGCTCAGGGGCAGCGGACGACCTGGCCGGCGTAGGTGAGGCCGCCGCCGAAGCCGAAGAGCAGGACCGGCGCGCCCTTGGGCACCGCGCGCTGCTCGACCAGCTTGGACAGGGCCAGCGGTACGCTCGCCGCCGAGGTGTTGCCGGACTCGACGATGTCCCGGGCGATCACCGCGTTCGGCATCCCGAGGCGCTTGGCGATCCCCTCGATGATCCGCAGGTTCGCCTGGTGCGGCACGAACGCGGCGATCTCCTCCGGCGCCACCCCGGCCCGCTCGCAGGCCTGGAGCGCGAGCGGCGCGAGTGCGGTGGTGGCCCAGCGGAACACCTGCTGGCCCTCCTGCTGGATGTACGGGCGCCAGCCCTCGATCCGTACCGCGTCGCTCTTCTCCGGCACCGAGCCCCAGATGACCGGGCCGATGCCCGGGGTGTCGCCGTCGTCGTCGGCGCTGACCACCGCGGCACCGGCACCGTCGCCGAAGATGATGCAGGTCGAGCGGTCGGTCCAGTCGGTGAAGTCGGAGAGCTTCTCGGCGCCGATGACCAGGGCGTTGCGGGCCGCTCCGGCGCGCAACGCGTGGTCGACGGTGCCGAGTGCGTAGGAGAAGCCGGAGCAGGCGGTGTTGATGTCGTACGCGCCGGGGGCGTCGATGCCGAGCTTGGCGGCGACCCGGCAGGCCACGTTCGGGCTGCGGTCGACCGAGCTGCAGGTGGCGACGACGACCAGGTCGATGTCGGCGGCGGTGAGTCCGGAGTTGGCCAGCGCGGTGTCGGCGGCTGCGGTGGCCATGTCGCTCACCGTCTCGTTGTCCGCGATCCGGCGGGTGACGATCCCCACCCGGTCCCGGATCCACTCGTCGTTGGTGTCGACGATCTTGGCCAGGTCGTCGTTGGTGAGCACCCGGGATGGCTGGTAGTGCCCCATGGCGACGATGCGACTCATGAGAGGTGTCCTCCGATGCGGGCGAGGGGTTGACCCGGGGCGACCGGGTCGTCGGGTGAGACGAGCCACTCGGTGAGTACGCCGTCACAGTGCGCGGGTACGTCGACCGGCCCCTGGCGGGTGGCGACCTGACCAATGACCTGACCGGACTTGATCGAGTCGCCCTCGTTGAGGCTGGTGGCGAGTACGAACGTACCGGCGCTCGGGGCGACGACCACCCGGAACTGCATGGTGGGCTCGTGACTCGGCGGCATGCCGTGGCGGGCGATCAGGTCACGGGCGGCGGGCAGGTCGTCCGGGGTGTTGAGGGTGACGATCTCCGGCACCCCGGTCGCCTTGAGTTCGCGCTTGACCAGGCCGGCGAGGGTGCCGGCCGGCGGAAGTTCGATCACTCCGGTGACCCCGAGGTCGGCGAGGGTGGCCATGCAGAGGTCCCAGCGCACGGGAGCGGTGACCTGGCGGACCAGCCGTTGGAGCATGTCCCGGCCGTGGTTGACCGCGGCCCCGTCCAGGTTGGAGAGGAGCAGGCGGGCGGGGTCGCTCGGGGTGATGCCGGCGGCGATGGTGGCGAGCGCCTGCTCGGCCGGGGCCATGTACGGGGTGTGGAAGGCGCCGGCGACCGGCAGCATCCGTACCCGGACACCGGCCGGCGGTTCGGCGGCGAGCTTCTCCAGTCGGTCGATCGCACCGGCGGCGACGATCTGGCCGGCACCGTTGATGTTGGCCGGGTGCAGGCCGTGTGCCTCGATAGCGGCGTTCACCGTCTCCGCGTCGCCGCCGAGCAGGGCGGCCATGCCGGTCGGTTCGAGTGCGCAGGCGGCGGCCATCTCCCGTCCGCGTACGCCGGCGAGCGTGATGGCGGCCTCGGCGGGCAGGACTCCGGCCAGGGCTGCCGCGCCCAGTTCACCGACGCTGTGGCCGGCGGTGAGGCTGACGTCGTACATCGGAAGGTGTTCAGCGGCGAGCAACGCGGCGGCGACCAGCAGTGGCTGGGTGCGGGCGGTGTCCTTGATCTCGTCCGCGTCGGCCTCGGTGCCGAGGTGCACGAGGTCCACCCCGGCGAGCGCCGACCACCAGCGCAGTCGCGCCTCGGTGCCGGTGAGGTCGAGCCATGGAGTGAGGAAGCCGGGCTTCTGTGAGCCTTGGCCGGGGGAGAGTACGGCGAGCACGGTTATGACTCTGCTGGATACTGGGCGGTCACGTTCTTACCGCAAGGCACTAAACCACACTACGACCTTTGTGGGATTCCTACAAAGATCAACGGCGGTGCTGTGGGTTATGGGGCCTTTGCGGTGAACGACCGTTCATGTCCGGGCGACGGTGGGCCCGGTGCCGCCGGGTCCAGCCGGCCGATGGTCAGCGCCATCCGCAACGCGAACGCGTCGCGCGGGGTCAACGGCGAAAAGCCGGTCACGTCCGCGATCCGGCGCAGCCGATAACGCACCGTGTTCGGATGAACGAAGAGTGCCCGCGACGCGCTCTCCAGCACCCCACCCGCCGCGAAGAACGCATCCATCGTCTCCAGCAACTCCCCGCCGGCCCGCACCAGCGGTGCGTAGACGTCCTGGCGCAACCCGCGCCGGGCCTCCGCGTCACCCGCGAGCGCCCGCTCCGGCAACAGGTCGGCCGCGGCCACCGGACGCGGCGCGGCCGGCCACGCCGGAGCCGCCCGGAACCCGGAGAGGGCGGCTCGGGCCGAGTCGGTCGCCTCGTCCAGGCTCGGCACCGCCGGGCCGACCACCACCGGACCCTCGCCGAAGCCACCGAGCAGCCGAGCGGTCGCCGCGATCGGATCCAGCGCCCCGCCGAGCACCAGGACCAGCCGGTCGCCGTGCACGCCGCCGATCGTCTCCACGCCGATCCGACGCGCCGCCCGGTAGACCGTGTGCAGCACAGCGGCCACCTCGCCACCCGGCGAGCGCCCCACCGCCACCGCCACCGGCGGGGCGTCCGCCCAGCCCAACGCCGCCGCCCGGCTGGCCAGTACGTCCGACGAATCGCCCCGTAGCAACGCGTCCACCAGCAGCGCCTGCAACCGGGCATCCCACGAGCCACGCGACTCGGCGGCCCGCGCGTACACCCGGGCGGCGGCGAAGGCGATCTCCCGGGAGAACTTCAGCACCACCTCGCGGAGCAGGTGTTCCTCGCCGGGCGCGGCCAACTCCGACACCTGCTCCTCGACCACGTCGATCGTCACCTTGATCAACGCGACGGTCTGTTGCAGGCTGATCGACCGGGCCAGCGCCCGCGGTGCCGAGGCGAACACCTCGTCGGACACCTCCTGCGGGCTCTCCCGGGCGCCGCCACCCTCGCGCAGCCACTCCACCAGCGACCGGACACCGGCCTGCGCGACCAGCATGACCCAGGCCCGCTGTTCCGCCGGCAGACCCCGGAACCACGGCAGGGTCTCGTCCATCCGGGCCATGCTGGCGGTGGCCAACGCCCCCGCCGCGCGTTCGATCCGACGCAGCGTGGCGGCCAACTCGCCACCATCCGCCTCCGTCACCATCCCGTCACCCTGTCACGCCACCCCCGGGGGTAAGGAAGGGCCCCTTGTTATCGTTTTTTGTATAACAAGGGGCCCTTCCTAACGTCCCGCCCGAGGAGTGTTCGCGGGGCGGGGGCGGGGTGTCCGTGCCATCATGCGGGGATGATCGTCCGTCCACCGGTGCTGGTGCCGCTGCTCGCCTCGATCACATTCCTCGCCCTGACCGGCCTGGTGCTCGGTGGCTGGGCGCCGCTGGACAGCTTCGACTCCGCGACCAGCGAGGCTTTCCGGGGGTACGGAGACCGGCATCCGGAACTGGTCGGCGTGCTGCGAATCACCACCGACATCTCCGCCACGGTGCCGTACCTGCTGATCGGCGCGGTGGCGAGTGGTGGGCTGCTGGCCCGGGGTGAGCGCCGGGCCGCCGCCTGCTGCGCCGCGCTGACCGTACTCGTGCCGGTGCTCTGGGGTTTGCTGCACTGGGGGGTGCACCACCCCAGACCACTCGACGGCTTCGTCGTGGTGCACAGCAACGGCTTCCCGAGCGGACACACCAGCAACGCCACCGCGACCGCGCTGATGGCCGTACTCCTGCTCTGGCCCTCGCTGGCGCGGACCGGGCGGGTCGTCGCGGTGTCCCTGGCGGCGTTGTTCGCGATTTTCATCGGGGTGACCCGGCTGGCGCTGCTGGCGCACTGGCCAGCGGACGTGTTCGGTGGCTGGCTGCTGGGGCTCGCCGTGGTCCCGCTCACGGTGTACGCGATCAACCGGTTCGTGCCCCGGCGGGAGGTTCCGGTGCTCGTCGGGGGGAGCGGGGCGGGTACGGCCCACCACCCCGACTCTTCGTGATCATTACCTGTCTCTCCGTCGTTTGACGGAGTCAGATCACCCACTGGTCATCGATTCGTCGGATGGCAGGAGCCCGACGGTGTGGTGGGATCGACGGATGGCCGTACAGTGCCGTACGACCGGACAGCGCGAGGCTCTACTGAACCGACGATTGACGCGCCGCCGGGATCACTCTCAGTCAGCCGTCCCGGTCTCCAGCCACGGCGACGTCGGACCCGTCAGCTTCGGCCAGTACGGTGACACTGCCCGGTACGGCTAGTAACAGCCCCAGGGTGGTTACCACCACCTATGACCTGTGTCGTCCGGGGAACCGCCCACACGGCGACGGCAATCAAGAGGAGGCCGGGATGGCGCACGGGGAGGCCGAGCACGGCTGCGCCCGCGGCGAGCAGGTGCCGCTGCGGGGAGATCCGGAGGAGTCGTCGTCTGCCTTCACCGGGAAGCCACTGCGTTGGGCCTGCGGAGCCGTCCCGGCGGGAGCCGAGCTGGCGACCGGCCCGAGTGGTTCCGGCCCAGGTGGTTCGGGCTCGATCGGTTCCGGTTCGAGCCCCGGTGCGATCGGTTCCGGTTCGGGATCGCCCGGCTCCTGCGGGAGCGGTGGGGCCCAGTCGGAGCTGTTGACCGACAACGGCGCGGTCGACGTGGTGGGCGGTGGGCTGGTGCCCCGGCAGCGCGGCGGCGAGCCGGTCGACCCGGAGCAGCAGACGGCCGGCGAGGAACTGCACCGCGCGTCCTCCTGCCAGCCGGGCCTGCCCGGTTGGGCCGGCGGCCACCGGCACGGGGCGGTGCGGCCCCGGGTACGCGGCGACCGGCGACAGCGACCGCCGGACCGTTGGTGCTGACCCGCCCCGGATTCACCGCATCATCAGGTGTGGCTGACGCCGGCGCGGCGGATCAGTGGATCACGGCGAATCACACCGGGTCGGCAGGGTAGATAGGTCCCGACGGAGTCAGCGGGTGCGGCGGCGGACCAGCAGCGAGATGCCGGCCAGGCAGATCGTGATGGCCACGACCACGGCACCGTTGAGCAGCAGCAGGTGGCGCAACTCGCCGAACATCCGACCCAGGTCCTTGCCGGGGGTGAGGCTGTCCTCCCGGATCACCCGTTCGCCACCGCCGATGCCGCCGTTGACCGAGGTGGCCTGGTTCGGCAGCGGCACCCCGGCGGCCTGCAGGGTCTCGTTCATCGAGAGGCGACCGTAGAACCAGGCGGCGCTGGCCTTGCTCTTGTCCGGCTGTTTCGCCGGACGGAACGCCCGGGGACCGCCCTTGGCCAGCGGGTAGAGGTCGTAGGTCTGCTTCGCCACGTCGTTGGTCAGCACCACGACGGTGTACTTCGGACCAAGGTCGCCGGGGGCTGGGGAGCCGGTCTGGCCGGAGCCCCGCAACCAGCTGACCTGTTCGAGCACCGCGTCGAAGAGCTCCACGTCGGCGTCGGCGCGCACGGTCAGCGCCTTGTCGATGCCGTCGCCACTGATCGTGACGGCGTTCGGAGTGGGCGCGGGGGCGGCGGCGGCCGGACTGGCGAGTCCGAGCCAGGAGCCAACCGCGACCATCAGCGCGACGACGATCGTGAGCCGGTGCCTGGTCTCTCGGATCATCGCTGACCTCCTCGCCCCGTTCGATGGATGGCCTTGATGCAGGTCACGCGCTGGTTGCTTGATCGGAACGCGGTCTGCTGCCGGGGCAGGTTCATCGCGTCCACTACAAAGACTCCGCAGAACGTCGCTCGGTTGCACCTGTTCGAGCAGTATTTGTAGCTATCTGCGATCTAGGGTCGACTGGTGACGAGCCGTTGATCGGTGGACCGAATCGTATCTTCGCGGAGGACTGCATGGGGGGCAAATTCACCCGGACCGGGGCGCTACTCGTGGCTGCCAGCGCCGCCTGCGTCTTCCTGACGGCGTCGCCGGCGGTGGCGCACAACTCGTTGACCAGCAGTGATCCATCCGACGGTGCGCGGCTCGACCGCGCACCGACCCGGCTGACCCTGACCTTCCTGGCGAAACTCGATCCCGGCGCCACCATAATCACGGTCGTCGGGCCGGATAACGTTTCGGCCGCAAATGCGGAGCCGATCTTTTCGGGCTCCAGGGTCGTGGTGGGGTTCCGGCCCGGCCCTGCCGGCCTCTACACCGTCGGGTACGAGCTTCCGTCCAGTGACGGGCACCCGGTCAAGGGGCGAATTCGGTTCACCATGACCGTCGGCGCGTCTGCTGACACCGCACCGAGCCCGACAGCACCGAGCCAGGCGCTGTCGAGTCCGGCCCTGCCACCGAGTCCGTCCGTACCCACAGTTGCGGCAGGGGCGCCGCAGCCCGCGCCTCCGTCCGAGCCCGACCTCACCCCGCTCGCCGGGACCGGACGGAACCTCGCCGGGACCGGACGGAACGCGGTGGACGAGGGCGGTCCGACCTGGTGGCCGTGGGCCCTCGGTGGGGTCGTGCTGCTGGTCGCCGGGGTCGGCGGCGGCCTACTGCGCCGCCGCCGTACCCGGGAGAGCTGAGTCCGCGGGTCCGCTCAGGGGAGGCGGACCCGGGCCGCGCGCATCCGGCTCAACGTCCGCTCGCGGCCGAGCACGGCCAGCGACTCGAAGAGAGGCAACCCGACGGTACGACCGGTGACCGCGACGCGTACCGGAGCCTGGGTCTTGCCGAGCTTGAGACCGCGCTCCGTGCCGACCTGCTCCAGGGTCGCCTTGAGCGGGTCGGTCTCCCAGGTCTCCAGCGCCTCGAAGGCCGCGATCGCGGCGTCGAGCAACTCGGCCGAGCCCTCCTTCATGGTCTTGGCCCAGGCCGCCTCGTCGATCAGCGGCGTGGCCAGGAAGAGGAAGTCGACGTTCGGCACGATTTCGCTCAGCACCGCGATCCGGGTCTGGGCCAGTTCCGCCACCGCCTCGAACGCGGCCGGGTCGAACTCCTCCTGCTGCCACGGCGGCGGGGCGATCGTCTCGGTGCCGGTCAGCCACGGCTGGCAGAGGGCGATGAACTCCGCCACCGGCAGGGCGCGGATGTACTCGCCGTTGAAGGCACGCAGCTTCTTCTCGTCGAAGAAGGCGGGCGAGGGGTTCACCTCGTCCAGCCGGAACTCGGACTCGATCACCGACCAGGGCACGATCTCCCGGTCGCCCGACGGCGCCCAACCGAGCAGCATCAGGTAGTTGCGCATCGCCGAGGCGAGGTAACCCTCGTCCTTGTACGCCTCCAGGGCGACCTTGTCCCGCCGCTTGGAGAGCTTCTGCCGCTTCTCGTTGACCACCACCGGTACGTGTGCCCAGATCGGCGGCTTGACGCCGAGCGCCTCCCAGAGGAGCTGCTGCTTCGGGGTGTTCGGCAGGTGCTCCTCGGCCCGGATCACGTGGCTGATTTCCATGATCATGTCGTCCACGACGTTCGCCAGCAGGAAGACCGGCGAACCGTCGCCCCGGGCGATCACGAAGTCCTCGATCAGCTTGTTCTCGAACGTCGGCTCGCCCCGGATCAGGTCGACCACCACGGTCGCGCCCTCGTCCGGCGTACGGAAACGCAGCGCCCGACCCTCGCCCGGCCCCAGGTTGCGGTCCCGGCAGAAGCCGTCGTACCCCTGGTACTGCGACCCGGTCCGGGCCTGGACCATCTCCCGGGTGCAGTCGCAGTAGTAGGCGCGGCCGAGACCGTAGAGCTTCTCGGCGGCGGCGCGGTGCTGCTCGGCGTTGGCGGACTGGAAGTACGGACCTTCGTAGCTGCCCCGCTCGATCCCGATCCAGTCCAGCGCGGAGAGGATCCCCTCGGTCCATTCGGGCCGGTTCCGGGCCGCGTCGGTGTCCTCCACCCGCAGCACGAAGACACCGCCCTGCTGCCGTGCGTAGATCCAGTTCTGCAGGGCCGACCGGGCACCGCCGACGTGGAACATGCCAGTCGGGGAAGGGGCAAAGCGTACGCGTACCGTCACCGCCCCAGCCTACGGCCGACCCCGTACGCCCCCGCCACCAGGTTTGCGTACCCGTGGGGGATATCGTCGCCGACGGCCCGGCGGCGACCGTCGCGCGGCAACCGGCGACGGCCGTGACCAGGGCGGGACGAGCAGGGGAGGGGAAACGTGGCGGTACGCGAGGTCTCGGCGACGCCCTCCGGAACCGACCGGGGGAAGCCGAACCCGGCACGGCGTCACCATCCACTCCGCCGGCTCGACTGGTCCGGGTGGCTCGCGCTCGGGCTGCTCACCCTCGGCCTGGTCGCGCTCGCCACCGGGTTGGTGCCGGCCGCCGACGCCAACGCGACCCTGCGCCGGATCGCCCCGATCCTGGTCTTCCTCTTCGCGGTGCTGATCCTCGCCGAGCTGGCGGCCCGAGCCGAGTTCTTCGACGTGCTGGCGGCCCGGATGGCGATCGTGGCCCGGGGCAGCTATCCGGCGCTGTTCGGGCTGAGCGTGGCGCTGGCCGCGCTGACCACGATGATCCTCAACCTGGACACCACCGCGGTGCTGCTCACTCCGGTGATGCTGGCGGTGGCGACCCGGGCCGGCATCGCGCCGCTGCCGCTGGCCATGACCACCATCTGGCTGGCCAACACCGCAAGCCTGCTGCTCCCGGTCTCGAACCTGACCAATCTGCTCGCCGCCGACCGGATCGGGCTGCCGGTCCTCGACTTCGCCGGCCGGATGGCGCTGCCGCAACTCGCCGCCCTGCTCGCCACCGCCATCTGCCTCTGGCTCTGCTACTGGCGCCGGGGGCTGCGACCCGAGCGGCGTTTCCAGCCGCCGCCGCGCTACCGCCCCCGGGACCGGGCCCTCTTTCGGGTAGCCGCGCTCACCTGCGGATTCTTCGTCCTGGGCATCCTGGTCGGGGTGCCGATCGCGGCGGTGTCGGTGGCCGGCGCGGTGGTCCTGCTGGTGGCGTTCGCCGTACGGGACCGGGCCGCGCTGCGCTGGCAACTGGTTCCGTGGCGGCTGCTGGCCCTGGTGGGCGGGATGTTCCTGATCGTCGACGCGGTCGGCCGGCTGGGCCTGTCCCGGCTGCTCAGCACCGTGGTGGGAGTCGACCCGGGCGTGGCCGGGGTGTGGCGCTCCGCCGCCACCGGCGGCCTGCTCGCCAACCTGATCAACAACCTGCCGGCGTACGTGGCGGCCGAGGCGGTGGTGCCGCTCGGGCACACCGACCAACTGCTGGGGCTGCTGATCGGCACCAACGCCGGACCGCTGGTGCTGCCCTGGGCGTCCCTGGCCACCCTGCTCTGGCTGGAGCGGTGCCGGGCGGCGGGGCTGCGCCCGCACTGGCCGCGTTTCCTGCGTACGGGTGCCTTGACCGCGGCCGTCACCATCGCCGCGGCCGTGACCGTCCTCCTACTGGAACGCTGACCCGGCTCAGCCCCGCTGCCGCGCCCCGCGCCCCCGCCCCGCGCCCCCGCCGCCGCGCCACGGCGGTGTTAGGAAGGGGCCCTTCCTATACAAAATGCGATAACAAGGGGCCCTTCCTTACCCCGAGCTCAGGGGACGGAGCGGATGTTGACGACGAGGACGCTGCCGAGCAGGGTGACGGCGGCGGTCACGGCGTACAGGGTGGGGTAGCCGCCGAGGTGCACCACGATCGGGGCGGAGAGCGCCGGGCCGAGTACCTGCGGCGCGGCGTTGGCAATGTTGATCACGCCGAGGTCCTTGCCCCGGTCGGTCGCGACCGGCAGGACCTGGGTGATCAGGGCGGCGTCCACCGCCAGGTAGACCCCGTAACCGGCGCCGAGCAGCAGCGCCGCCACCAGGGCGGCTGGCCAGACCGGGGCGGCGGCGAGCAGCAGCGCGGCCACCGCCATGATCACCCCGGACCAGATCACGAAGACCTTGCGGCGGCCGGTCCGGTCCGAGAGCCGGCCGGAGACGACGGCGGTGGCCATCATGCCGGCGGTGTAGAGCAGGATCAGGATCAGCAGTCCCGCCTCCGGGTCGCCGTGGCGCACCTTGTCCTTCAGGAAGTAGAGCAGGTAGAGCGTGCCGAGCGCGTTGCCCATCTGGACCAGGAACCGGGTGCCCCAGGCCCAGGCGAAGTCGGGGTGCCGGCGTGGGTCCACCCACATCCCGGCGAGCAGGTCCCGCCACCGCAGCGTCGGTCGGTGCGTACGCGGCAGCGGGTCGTCCGGGGTGAGCAGCGCGAACGGCAGCGCCAGCAGCAGCAGGGCGAGCGCCAACACCAGGTAGCCGGCGCCGGTGCCGGTGACCACGCTGGTGACCAGGACCGCGCCGAGCACCAGTCCGAGCGCCTGCGGGATGCCGACCCAGCCGGAGACGCCGCCGCGCTGGGCCACCGGCACCCGGTCGGGGAGCGCCGAGGTCAGCGCGGCGAGCATGGCGTTGAGGGTCAGTTGTGCCGCGACCCAGGCGAGTGCGACCCCGACGATGGTCTGCTGCCGTGCGAGCAGGAGGAACGAGCCGGCGGCGAGCAGCGCGCCGACCACCGTCCAGACGTGCCGGCGGCCGACGTCCCGGCCGGCCAGGCGGAGCACGGTACGGTCGGAGAGCGCCCCGGCGATCGGGTTGGCGAGTACGGCGGCGAGTGCGCCGAGCCCGGTCACCACCGCCAGCATTCCCTCCTTGTCGACCGGTGTGATCGACTCGACCTGTTGCGGCAGCAGGATCTGGATCGGGGTGAAGAACGCCATCCAGACGCCGAGGTTCGCGCTGAAGATCAGGGCGATCCAGCCTCGGCGTACGGGAACGGTGGGTTCGGCGAGGGCGGCGGGCAGGGTGCCTGGAACCGGCTGCACGGCGGTCACCCGGCGTCGGCGGGTGCGACGTCGACGGCTCCGGTGGGCGCGAGGGCTCCTGTGGGTGCGACGGCTCCTGTGTTGATCATGTCGCGGTACCAGGTGTAGGAGGTTTTCGGGGTGCGGCGCTGGGTGGCGAAGTCGACGTGTACCAGGCCGAAGCGTTTGGTGTAACCCTCGGCCCACTCGAAGTTGTCCAGCAGCGACCAGACGAAGTAGCCGCGTACGTCGACGCCGTCGACGATCGCCCGGTGCACGGCGCGCAGGTGCCCGTCGAGGTACGCGATTCGTTCCGGGTCGTGGCAGTGGCCGTCCGCGTCGAGGGTGTCGTCGTAGCTGCAACCTCCCTCGGTGATGTGGATCGGCGGGAGTCGGTCGCCGTACTCGTGGCGCAGTCCGGTGAGCAGTTCCCACAGCCCGTCCGGGTCGACCGGCCAGCCGAAGCTGGTGGTCGGGTAGCCGGGCAGCGGGACGAGGTCGAACGGGAGCGGATTGCCCGGGTCGGTGGGTGCGCGTACGCCGGTGGGGTTGTAGTAGTTGACCCCGAGTGCGTCGATCGGCGCGGCGATGGTGTCGAGGTCGCCGGGCTGGATCACGGCGGCGTCGGCGCCCGGGACCTCCGGGTATCCGAGGCCCAGGATCGGGTCGGTGAAGAGCCGGTTGTGCAGCGCGTGGTACGCCCCGGCGGCGAGTCGGTCGGCGTCGGTGTCGCCTAGGACCCGCACCGGTGAGTAGTCGTTGGTGATGGCGATCGGGCTGCTGGTGAGGGTGCGCAGCGCGGTGACGGCCAGCCCGTGACCGAGTAGTTGGTGGTGGGTGACGGGGAACGCGTCGAAGAGCCGCTGTCGGCCGGGGGCGTGGACGCCGAGCCCGTAGCCGTAGCTCATGTGGACGAACGGCTCGTTGAGGGTGATCCAGAGTTTCACCCGGTCGGCGAGGCGGCCGGCGACCAGGGTGGCGTAGTCGGCGAACCGGTGCGCGGTCTCCCGGGCCAGCCAGCCGCCCCTGTCTTCCAGGGCCTGCGGCAGGTCCCAGTGGAACAGGGTGGCGACGGGGTCGATGCCCCGTTCCAGCAGGCTGTCCACGAGTCGGTCGTAGAAGGCGAGGCCGGCAGGGTTGGCCGGGCCGGTCCCGTCCGGCTGGATCCGGGGCCAGGCGACGGAGAACCGGTACGCCCCGACGCCGAGTCCGGCGAGCAGGGCCACGTCTTCGGCGTACCGGTGATAGTGGTCGCAGGCGATGTCGCCGGTGCTGCCGTCGACGACCGTGCCCCGGGAGTGGGTGAAACTGTCCCAGATCGACGGTCCACGTCCATTGTCGCTGGTCGCGCCCTCTATCTGGTACGCGGAGGTGGAGACGCCCCAGGTGAATCCGGCGGGGAAGTGGGGCATGAACGCGGGCATCCACCCTCCTCGAAACGCGAAAGTTGCTCGGACTCTAGTCCTTCGGCGTGTCGTTGGGTAGGCGTCCGGTTTGGCACCAATATGCGCATAAGCTGCGAATGTTCGTACGATGTCCTCAATGGAGGCGGATAGAGATGATGCTCATTGAACGCAGCGTGCGGGTAGCAGCGAACGTCGAGGCGGTGTGGGACGTGGTCCAGCGCGCCGAGCGGCTGCCCGCCTGGCTGTCTGGCGTACGTCAGGCCGAGGTTCTCTCCGGTGAGGGATTCGGCCGGCGGCAACGGGTCCGGGTCATCCGCGGACCGGCGGTGGACGCCGAAGTGATCGCCTACCAGGCACCGACGCTGATCGCCTGGCGCGAGCGGACCGAAGGGTCCGGCGCCCGCGCCGAGGCACGGACCGAGGTGTACGTCGAACTCGCCCCCGACGGCGACGACGCCACCCAGGTACGGCTCATCATGGTGCGCTGGCCCGCCGGCCCGATCAGCGGCGCCCTGCTCCGCTGGGGTATGCGCCGGGTCGGTGCCAACATCGAAGGTTCGCTGAACCGGCTCACCGGACTCGCCACGGTCAACCCGTCCCCGGTCGTACCGGTCGGCTGACCCTTTCCCTGCTCAGGCAGGCGTTTCCCGGACCTGTTCCGGTGCGCCCTGCCGTCGGCGGCGGTGATCGGCGACCTTGTTCCGGTTGCCGCAGCGTTGCATCGAACACCAACGGCGTTGCCCCGGGCGGGATGTGTCCAGATAGACCAGGGCACAGCGCTGCCCGGCGCACATCCGCACCCGGTCGACGGTGGGGGCGCTGAAGGTACGGACCGCGTCCCGCGCGATCTCAGTGATCAACTGTCGCGCGTCGACCGGTCTCCGCCAGACGGGCGTGCCACCGGCGGAGCCGAACTGCGGCACCACCGGCGGACCGCCCGCCACTTCGTTGACGACGGCGAACTCCCGCTCCAGGCCAGCCAGCCGGGCGGCGCCCGTCGCCAGACCGGGCTCCGTCGACTCGTACGGGACCGGCTGCCCGGTCGCCGCCACCGCGATCGACCAGATCGCCTCGCGCAGTCGCTTGACCTCGGTCAGGTCGCTTGGCTGGACCGGTATGTCGTCCGGGTCGACCCCGTGGCCGATCGGATCGAGCCGGCTGAGCGCGGACCACACGACGAAGTCAGTCGGGGTGTGCAGCCGCTCGAAGCGGGCCCGGAATCCCTCGCCGCCGGTGCCGCAGGCGAGTTCCAGACAGAGTGCCCCGGCGTCGAAGCCGAAGACCTGACCGTCCGGATGGGCCAGCCTGAGTACGCCGATCACCTAACCACTATAGGCAGTTACCGGCGTCTCTCCCGCCTCCCCGCCCCTTCCCGGTGCCCGCACACATGACAAAGGACCCGTCCCGACCGGCTGGAAGAGATCCAGCGGGCGGAACGGGCCCTTCGACGTCACCACGACGGTGCCCGAGGGTGCCCCGACGAGGGGGCCCGGAGGCGGTTCGACTAGGAGTCGCCGCCGGTCTCGCCGACCGGAGCCGCCGAGATGTCGTTGATCGCGTACTTCGCCGCCGCCTCGGCCGGGACCGAAGCGGGTACTACGCCGCGGAGCGCGAGCTGCCGCAGCGCGGCGACGGTGACCGACTCCGCGTCGACGTGGAAGTGCCGGCGCAGCGCGTGCCGGGTGTCGGAGAGACCGAACCCGTCCGTGCCGAGCGAGGTGTAGTCGCCCGGAACCCAGCGCGCGATCAGGTCCGGCACCGCCCGCATCCAGTCGCTGACCGCCACCACCGGACCGGCCGCGTCCGCCAGCTTCCGCGCGATGTACGGCACCCGCTGCTCGCCACCGGGGTTGAGCAGGTTGTGCTCCTCGGCCTCCACCGCGTCACGACGCAGCTCGGTCCAGGAGGTGACCGACCAGACGTCGGCGGCCACACCCCAGTCCTGGGCCAGCAACTGCTGCGCCTTCAGCGCCCACTGCATGCCCGTACCGGAGGCCAACAGGTTGGCCCGCGGCGTCTCGCCGCCCCCGGCGCTGGTCACCGACGGCGCCGGCGCGTAGCGGTAGATGCCCTTGAGCAGCCCCTCCACGTCGACGTCGGCGGGCTCCGCCGGCTGGAGGATCGGCTCGTTGTAGACGGTGAGGTAGTAGAAGATGTTCTCCGGATCCTCGCCGTACATCCGGTGCAGGCCGTTCTCCAGGATGTGCGCGATCTCGAACGCGAACGCCGGGTCGTACGCGACGACGGCCGGGTTGGTCGCGGCGATCAGGTGCGAGTGCCCGTCCTCGTGCTGGAGGCCCTCACCGTTGAGCGTGGTCCGCCCCGCGGTGGCACCGAGCACGAAACCGCGCGCCATCTGGTCCGCCGCCGCCCAGAACGAGTCGCCGGTGCGCTGGAAGCCGAACATCGAATAGAAGATGTACAGCGGGATCATCGGCTCGTCGTGGGTGGCGTACGACGACCCGGCGGCGGTGAACGACGCCACCGAACCGGCCTCGTTGATCCCCTCGTGCAGGATCTGGCCGGTGGTCGCCTCCTTGTACGACAGGAACAGCTCCCGGTCGACCGAGGTGTACTTCTGCCCGTGCGGCGAGTAGATCTTCTGGGTCGGGAAGAGCGAGTCCATACCGAAGGTACGGGCCTCGTCCGGGATGATCGGCACCCACCGCTTGCCGAACTCGCGGTCCTTCATCACGTCCTTGAGCAGCCGGACGAAGGCCATCGTGGTGGCGATCTTCTGCTTGCCCGAGCCGCGCTTGACGTCGGCGAACCGCTCCGGCCCGGGAATCGCCAGCGCCTTGTGGGCGGTACGCCGCGACGGCAGGTAACCGCCGAGCTGCTGCCGCCGCTCGCGCAGGTACGCCAGCTCCTCGGACTTCTCACCCGGGTGGTAGTACGGCGGGAGGTACGGGTTCGACTCCAGCGCACTGTCCGGGATGTCCAGGTAGAGGCGGTCGCGGAACGACTTCAGGTCGTCCAGCGTCAGCTTCTTCATCTGGTGGGTGGCGTTGCGGCCCTCGAAGTGCGAGCCGAGCGTCCAGCCCTTGATCGTCTTGGCCAGGATGACCGTCGGCTGACCGGTGTGCTCCGTCGCCGCCTTGTACGCCGCGTAGAGCTTCCGGTAGTCGTGCCCACCGCGCTTGAGGTTCCAGATCTCGTCGTCACTCATGCCGTCGACGAGCTTGCGGGTGCGCGCGTCCCGACCGAAGAAGTGCTCCCGCACGTACGCGCCGGACTCGGCCTTGTACGTCTGGAAGTCACCGTCCGGGGTGGTGTTCATCAGGTTGACCAGCGCGCCGTCGGTGTCGGCGGCGAGCAGCGGATCCCACTCCCGACCCCAGACGACCTTGATCACGTTCCAGCCGGCGCCGCGGAAGTACGACTCCAGCTCCTGCATGACCTTGCCGTTGCCCCGGACCGGGCCGTCCAGCCGCTGCAGGTTGCAGTTGATCACGAAGGTGAGGTTGTCCAGCTCCTCACGGGCGGCCACACCGATCGCGCCGAGCGACTCGGGCTCGTCCATCTCACCGTCGCCGAGGAACGCCCATACGTGCTGGTCGGAGGTGTCCTTGATGCCCCGGTTGTGCAGGTACCGGTTGAACCGCGCCTGGTAGATCGCGTTCATCCCGCCGAGACCCATGGAGACCGTGGGGAACTCCCAGAAGTCCGGCATCAGCCGAGGGTGCGGGTACGACGGCAGGCCGCCGCCCGGGTGCGACAGCTCCTGCCGGAACCCGTCGAGCTGGTGCTCGGACAACCGCCCCTCCAAGTACGCGCGCGCGTACATGCCGGGGGAGCCGTGGCCCTGGTAGAAGATGTGGTCGCCGCCACCCGGGTGGTTCTTGCCCCGGAAGAAGTGGTTGAAGCCGACCTCGTAGAGCGACGCCGAGCTGGCGTAGGTCGAGATGTGTCCACCGACGCCGATCTCCGGGCGCTGGGCGCGGTGCACCACCATCGCCGCGTTCCACCGGATGTAGGCCCGGATCCGCCGCTCGACGTGCTCGTCGCCGGGGAACCAGGGCTCGCGTTCGGAGGGAATGGTGTTGATGTAGTCGGTGGTGGTCAGGGGCGGTACCCCGACCTGGCGCTCTCTCGCGCGCTCCAGCAGACGAAGCATGACGTAGCGGGCGCGTTTGGCACCGCGCTCGTCGATGACACCGTCAAGCGACTCGACCCATTCGCTGGTCTCTTCGGGGTCGATGTCCGGAAGCTGGCTCGGCAGGCCGTCGCTGATTACCGGGCGCTTGCGTTCCGTGGCCACAGGCGTTCCCTAGGTTGTGTGTGGGATTAGTCTCTGGCGCCATCCTGCCCTCTCATGCCCCGTTCCGTCACGCCTAGTCGCCACAGACGCGACACTCGACACATGTACCCCCCGGTAACTTGGCGGCAACATGTTTGTCAGCTAGCGCCTCCCCCGGAAGGAAGGGCCCCCTGTTATCGCTTTTTGTATAGGAAGGGGCCCTTCTTAACGCCTCGGGCAGACTGTGCGTCATGCGTACCGAAGTCATCACTGTCCGGACCGGCTCACGTCCCACCGTCCGCGACATCACCCGGGAGGCGGAGCGGTTCCTCGACGGCCAGGGCGACGGCCTGCTGCACGTCTTCGTACCGCACGCCACCGCCGGGCTGGCGATCATCGAGACCGGCGCCGGTTCGGACGAGGACCTGCTGACCGCCCTGGACGAACTGCTCCCGACCGACAACCGGTGGCGGCACCGGCACGGTTCACCCGGCCACGGCCGCGACCACGTGATGCCCGCCTTCGTGCCGCCGTACGCGACACTGCCCGTGCTCGGCGGCCGGTTGGCGCTCGGCACCTGGCAGTCGATCTGCCTCGTCGACCCGAACGGCGACAACCCCACCCGCCAGGTCCGCTTCTCCTTCCTCCCTGCCTGACGCACGCCGGCCCCTGCCTGACGCACGCCGGCCCCTGCCTGACGCACGCCGGCCCCTGCCTGACGCACGCCGGCCCCTGCCTGACGCACGCCTGACGCCGCCTGACCCACGCCAGCCCCTGCCGGACACGGGCCTGGTGCGCCCAGCGGTGTGGCTGCCCACCCGCGCGTCCCGGCCCGCCTCGCTCGAAGAGGGCAGGCCGGGACAGACAGGCCGGGACAGAGAGGAGCGGTCAGGGGCGGGAGGTCTCCCGATCAACGGTGTCGGCGACCGACGGGGCCGCCGCCCGCTGGGCCGGGGCGGCGGGCGGGTCGAGCGGGCGGTCGTACGTCTGGTGCAGCCCGGGGACCCGGTCCTCGATCACGAACGAGGCGCGGGTGTGTACGGGCGCGTCCGGCGTGCTGACGTACGGCAGCACCTCGAAGCCGGCCTCCAGCCGCTCCGTGGTGATCTTCGTCAGGACGTACCCGCGCTGGTTGTTGTAGAAGCGCAGGTGCGGGTTGATGCCGAGGAACGGGTGGTCGGACGGGACCGAGTCGGCGCCGTTCCCGCCCGAGGTGATCGACGAGCAGACCAGTTCGGTGCCGACCGTACGCGAGGTCGGGTCGGCGTAGTCGAGCTTGAGATCGCTGGCCCAGTGGGCGTGCACGTCGCCGGTGAGCACCACCGGGTTGCGTACGCCGGCGCTGAGCCAGCCCCGGGTGATCCGGTCCCGGGAGGCGACGTACCCGTCCCAGGAGTCCATGCTGGTCACCGTGGCCGGGCCGGCGTTGTTGTCCCGCTGGGCGAAGAAGACCTGCTGGCCGAGGATGTCCCAGCGCGCCGACGAGCGGCGGAACCCGTCGAGCAGCCACCGCTCCTGCGCGGCGCCGGTGATCGAACGGGCCGGGTCGACCGCCGCCGGGCAGTCCTTGTAGCCGTCGCCGCAGCCCTGGTCGTCCCGGTACTGCCGGGTGTCGAGCATGTGGAAGGTGGCCAACCGCCCCCACTGCACCCGCCGGTAGAGCTGCATGTCGATGCCGCGTGGGATCGACGTACGTCGCAGCGGCATGTTCTCGTAGTACGCCTGGAACGCCGCCGCCCGCCGCGCCGGGAACTCCGGGTCGGCGGCCTCGGGCACGTCGTCGGCCCAGTTGTTCTCCACCTCGTGGTCGTCGAAGACCACCAGCCAGGGCGCGACCGCGTGGGCGGCCTGCAGGTCCGGGTCGGTCTTGTACTGGGCGTGCCGCTGCCGGTAGTTGGCCAGGGTGCGGGTCTCCGGCCCCTGGTGGTCGCGCGGGTTGCCGCCCGGCACGGTGTACGTGTCCGGCGCGTACTCGTACTGGTAGTCGCCGAGGTGCAGGATCAGGTCCGGGTCGGCCTCGGCGAGCCGCCTGTACGCGGTGAAGTAACCGTGTTCGTACTGCGAGCAGGAGACGAACGCCATGGCGAGCGAGCCGCCGATGCTCCACGGTGCGGGCGCGGTCCGGGTCCGTCCCACCGGCGAGGTGTGCCGCTCGGCGTGGAAACGGTAGAAGTACTCCCGTCCGGGAAGCAGTCCGTTCAGTTCGACGTGGACGGTGTGCCCCGACTCGGGCCGGGCGTTGGCCGTACCGGCGCGTACCACGTGGCGGAACCGTTCGTCGGCGGCGAGTTCCCAGCGGACCGGGACCACCCGGGACGGCATGCCGCCGAGGCCGTCCTCGGCCAGCGGCTGCGGGGCGAGACGGGTCCAGAGCACGAAGCCGTCAAAATCGGGGTCACCGGAGGCGACGCCGAGGGTGAACGGGTCCTCGCGCAGGGGGCGGGCCGGGGTCGCGCCGGCCGCGGTGGGCAGGGCGCCGGTCACGGCGCCGGCGGCTCCGAGCGCGGCGCCGCTGAGCAGGAGGGTACGTCGCGAAACTGACATGCAGGCTCCCCAGAATCCGAAGGTACGGATCCCGAAAGCCTGTCGATCGATGGTTCACCCCCCGACAACCATCGACAACGATCAGCCGAACACCGCATGACGCGAACCGAAGGAAGGGCCCCTTGTTATCGCTTTTTGTATAACAAGGGGCCCTTCCTAACGCGTACTGCGCGGGTGCGCGGCGCGGCGCGGCGGGGTGGCGCGGCGGCGTGGGGGCGGGGAGGCGGGGGCGGCGGTCAGACGGCGATGTCGCGGCGGGTGAAGAGGTAGGTGCCGGCGGCGACCAGGACGGCGGTGGTGGCGAGCAGCAGCAGCGGCCCGGTGGTCTGGAGGCCGTTGACCAGCGGATCACCGTCGAGATACCAGTGGAACGGGGAGAGGTTCTGCAACCAGGCCACCCCGTCGACCTGCGGCAGGACCGCGTTGGCCAGGTACGCGAGCACCGCCACCCCGGCGCTGCCGCCGAGCGCCGCGCCGCGGCTGCCGGTGGCGGCACCGATGGCGAAGGCAAGCGCCCCGAAGGTGGCGCCGAAGAGAACCAGTTGCGCGCTGGTCGCGAGCAGTTCGCCCGCGCCGACGCCGTCGAAGCCGGCCGGACCGCTCAGTCCGATCAGGGAGAGCCCGAGTAGCCCGCCGATCAGCACCAGCCCGACCAGCAGTGCGGCGAAGCGGTGCAGGGCGAGCCGGACCCGTCCGACCGGGTGGGCCAGCAGCAGGTCGAGGGTGCCGGCCTCCTCGTCCCCGGCGACCGCGCGGGTGCCAGTGGCGATGGCGAAGACGGCGACCAGCAGCGGGACCAGCAGCCCGAACACGGCCCCGCCGAGGTAACCGGCGGCGCTGGTCAGGTCGGTGTAGTTGAACGCCTCCAACAGCCCTTCCGGGTACGCGTCCAGCGCCTGCTCCATCTCCGGTGTCTGCATCGTCGGCCAGAAAGAGGCGTACATCGCCCCGACGGCGACGATCGCGAGGGTCCAGCCGACCAGCGACCGGCGGCTGTCGAAGAGCGTCTTCGTGAACGGGTTACGCAGCAGCATGCTGCACCTCCGTACGGTTGCGGGTGTCGCCGTAGTAGTCGAAGAAGAGTTCCTCCAGGTCGGGCTCCTCGGCCCGCAGGCTCAGTACGGTGTGCCGACCGGCCGCCTTGACCAGCGCGTCGGCCCGCCCGTCGAGGCGGCAGCGCAACGTGTTGCCGGTGACGGTCACGTCGCCGACGTTCGGCAGCGACGCGAACTCGGCCACCTCGACCGGCCCGTCGAAGATGATCTCGACCTGTCGTACGGCGCGTTCGCGCAGTTCCTCGACCCGCTCGACGGTGATCAACCGCCCCTCGCGGATGATGCCGACACGGTCGGCGGTCTGCTGCACCTCGCTCATCACGTGCGACGACATGAAGACGGTCTGCCCGGCGGCCCTGGCCTCGCGCACCATGGTCACGAACTCGTGTTGCAGGAACGGGTCCAGGCCGCTGGTCGGCTCGTCGAGGATGAGCAGTTCGGGGGAGTGCATGAACGCCTGCACCACACCGATCTTCTGCCGGTTGCCCTTGGAGAGTCCCTTGATCCGGCGGCTGAGGTCGAGGTCGAGTCGGGTGGCGAGTTCGTCGATCCGGGACCGGGGCACCCCGCCGCGCAGGTTGCCGAGGTAGGTGAGCAGGTCCCGGCCGGTCTGCCGGCCGTCGACGACGAAGTCACCGGCGAGGTAGCCGATCCGGCCGCGCAGCCGTACGCCGTCCGTGCGCGGGTCGACGCCGAGGACGCGTACGTGACCACTGGTGGGGCGGATCAGGTCGAGCAGGAGGCGGATGGTGGTGGACTTGCCGGCGCCGTTGGGGCCGAGGAACCCGTACACCTCGCCCCGCTCGACCCGCAGGTCAAGCCCGGTCAGGCCACGGTTACGCCCGTACGTCTTGGTCAGGTTCTCGGTGTTGATGGCCGACTCGGTCATCGGCCTCTCCTCTCTGCGTGCTCGCCATCTTCTCGGCGTGTTCGGTTTTGAAGCGTTCGATGAACCCGGGCAGCTCACGTTCGATGAAGGCGTAGAGGTCCCGGGTGAAGACGAGCCGGTCGGTGAGGGGTGACCGCTCGCCGCCGAGTAGCTCGATGCCGCGGTCCATGAGTTCTCGGAAGATTCGGAACCGGTCGGACTCGGCGGCCCGGGTGAACGCGTCCGGGCTGAGTTCCCAGGCGATGCCGCGCCGGCCGGGGTTCGCCACCCGGCGGACGAGCTGGCCGCTCTCCAGCATCCGGATGCCGGTGCTCACCGAGCCCTTCGACAGGCCGGTTGCCTCGGCGATCTCGGTGGCGGTCGCGTGGGGCGGGTCGCAGATCAGCAACCAGCCGAGGACCTTGCCGTACGCGGGCGGCAGGCCGAGGCCGGTCAGCACGACTCCGGCATCCTCGACATAGCGGCGTGCGGGGGAGAACTCGACCACGATGCCTCACTGTTCCCAATGTTCAAAGATTTCCAAACTCACCGTACGCCCACCGCCCCGTCCCTGTCACCCTCCACCGCCCTCGGGTGTTTGGAGGGGCCCCTTCCTATACAAAATCCGATAACAAGGGGCCCTTCCTTACCTGGGTGGGGAGGGGGTGGGGAGGTCACCGGTACCGTCCTGACCATGGCGCAGACCAGCGGCACGGTGGCGGGCGAGGTGGTGCGCCGGATCCTGCACGTCTCCGACGCGATGCGGCACTTCATGGAGGCCGACCTGGCCGAACTGGGGCTCACCCCGGCGGTCGCCCGCGCCCTGCACCAGCTCGACCCGGATCGACCACTGCCCGCTCGTGACCTGGCCGAACGCCTCGACTGCGATCCGTCCAACATCACCCTGCTGGTGGACAAACTGGAGCGCCAGAACCTGGTACGCCGTCAGGTCGACCCGGCCGACCGCCGGCTGCGCACCCTCGTGGTCAGCGACGAGGGCCGACGCGTACGCGACCGCGTGGGTCAGATCATGTCCGATTCCCGGCTGCTCGCCACCCTCACCGAGGACGAGTTGGCGACCCTGCGGACCCTGATGTGGAAGGTCTCCGATGGCGGCTGCCCCGCCGAACCCCCGCTGACCTGACCGAAATCCGACCCGGCGTGCCGGGGGCCGGAGCACCGGCCGGGCCACATCGGCCGGCTGCGGACCGTGTCTGAGTGGCCGGTGATGCCATCAGTCGGTAATGCTGTCCGACGTGACCACCCCTCAAGATCTCGACGATCGGTTCCGGGAGGCGGTCGGCGGTCTGGTCGCACCGGCCCTGGTGCGCTCGGCCGACGGGCCGGTCCACGACGGCGCCACGCTCACCGGAGCGCGCGCCCTCGAACTCTTCGACGCCCAGCTCACCAGCCGACACCTCGACCTTGCCGCGCGCTGGCTGCGCAGCTTCGGTGAGGGCTTCTACACGATCGGATCAGCCGGCCACGAGGGCAACGCCGCAGTGGCCGCCGCCGTACGCCCCACCGATCCTGCCCTGCTGCACTACCGCTCTGGCGGCTTCTACTGCGCCCGGGCGGCCCAGGCCGCGATGATGCCCGCCCAGGGCGGCTCCGACGAGGCCACCGGCGCCGACGGCACCGCCACCGGCACCGGCACCGGCACCGCCAACGGTCGACTCCAGGAGGGCGTCGAGGCCGTCGAGGGAGTCGACCCGATCACGGGCGCGGCCCGGGACGTGCTGCGCGGGATCGTCGCGTCGGCGAGCGAGCCGATCGCCGGTGGGCGGCACAAGGTTTTCGGCAACGCCGCCCTCGACATCGTCCCGACCACCTCCACCATCGCCTCGCACCTGCCCCGGGCGGTCGGTGTCGGATTTGCGATAGAACGTCAGCGCCGGGCCGCCGGTGCACCGGCCCGCAACCGGTCCGGCCCGTCGGCCCGGTTGCTCACCGACGCGCGTACGGCCGCAGCCGAGTCCCGGGCCGCCTGGCCGGCGGACGCGATCGTGGTCTGCTCCTTCGGCGACGCCTCGGTCAACCACGCGAGTGCCACCGCGGCGTTCAACACGGCCGGCTGGTGCGACCACACCGGCCTGCGCATTCCGGTCCTGTTCGTCTGCGAGGACAACGGGCTCGGCATCAGCGTCCGTTCACCTGACGGCTGGGTCGCGGCGACGCTCGCCGCGAAGCCCGGCATCCGCTACTTCTCCGCCGATGGCTGCGATCTCGCCCAGACGTACGAGGTGGCGAGCGAGGCCGCCGCCTGGGTGCGCCGGCACCGCCGTCCGGCGATCCTGCACCTGACCACGGTCCGGTTGATGGGGCACGCGGGCGCGGACGCCGAGGTGGCGTACCGGCCGACGGCGGATCTGCACCGGGACCTGGCCCGGGATCCGCTGATCGGCACCGCGAAACTGATCGTGGAGGCGGGGCTGGCCAGCCCGGAGCAGGTGGTCGCCCGTTACGACGCGGTCGGCTGGCAGGTGCGCAAGGTCGCCGAGGAGGTGCTCGGCGAGGCGAAGCTGACCAGCGCCGCCGACATCGTCGCCCCGCTCGCCCCACGCCGGCCCGTACGGGTCTCGCGTACCGTCGCCGAGGCGGGGACCTGGGCGGCGGGGCCGGGTGCCGCCGCGCGGGCCAGCGCCTTCGCTGACCGGCTGCCCGAGGCGGCCGGCCCGCTCACCCTGGCCCAGACGATCAACGCGGCGCTCGCCGACGGCATGCTCGACTATCCGGCGATGACCGTCTTCGGTGAGGACGTGGCGGTCAAGGGCGGGGTGTACGGGGTGACGAAGGGGCTGCGCGACCGGTTCGGCCCGTCGCGGGTCTTCGACACGCTGCTGGACGAGACGAGCGTGCTCGGCCTGGGGCTGGGGGCGGGGCTGGGCGGCATGCTGCCGGTGCCGGAGATTCAGTACCTGGCGTACCTGCACAACGCCGAGGATCAGTTGCGCGGGGAGGCGGCCACCATGCAGTTCTTTTCGCGGGGGGCCTACCGGAACCCGATGGTGGTACGGGTGGCCGGTCTGGCGTACCAGGAGGGGTTCGGCGGGCACTTCCACAACGACAACTCGGTTGCCGTACTCCGGGATGTTCCCGGTCTGGTGCTCGCGGTCCCGGCGCGGCCCGACGACGCCGCGCCGATGTTGCGTTCCTGCCTGGCGAGTGCGGCGGTGGACGGGACTGTCTGCGTCTTCCTGGAGCCGATCGCGCTCTACCACACCCGGGACCTGTACGCCGAGGGCGACGACGAGTGGCTGGCGCCCTACCTGGGGCCGGGGGACTGGGCGGGTGGGCACGTGCCGGTGGGTCGGGCCAGGGTCTACGGCGTCGGATCTGCCGAGGACATCACGATCATCACCTTCGGTAACGGTGTCAGGATGTCTCTTCGTGCCGCCGCCAGGCTGGCCGAGGAGGGGATCGGTAGCCGGGTGGTGGACCTGCGCTGGCTGGCCCCGCTGCCGGTCGCGGACATCTTCCGGGAGGCTTCCGCCACTGGTCGGGTGCTGGTGGTGGACGAGACACGCCGGTCCGGAGGGGTCGGTGAGGGCATCGTCGCCGGCCTGGTGGATGCTGGATATGTGGGTGTTGTGCGGCGCGTTGCGTCTATTGACTCGTTTGTACCATTAGGTCCGGCTGCCCGCGAGGTGCTGGTGTCCGAAGATGCCATTACCCAGGGTGCCCGTACGCTGCTGGCACGGTAAATTCCGTTCCACTCGGTGCGCCACTTGCGCCGAGCCGAACAACTGTGTGGACTTTGCCCTATCGGCACCGAACCGGTGCCGGGTGTAGCTGAGATGAGGAGGCACGCGACAGTGAGCGCGACCGCTGGTCAGGCCGCCGACGGAGTACGGAGCCTGGCGGACCGGTTCGGCATCGAGCCGGGCATGGTCGTCATGGAGATGGGGTACGACGACGACGTCGACCAGGAACTCCGTGACGCCCTGACCGACCGTTGTGGGGAGCTGGTCGACGAGGACACCGACGAGGTGGTGGACGCCGTACTGGTCTGGTACCGGGACGGCGACGGCGACCTTTTCGAGCTTCTCGTGGATGCCCTCGGCCCGCTGGCGGACAACGGCGTGGTGTGGCTGTTGACGCCGAAGGCCGGACGTGACGGCCACGTTGAGCCGAGTGAGGTCAGTGAGTCGGCGCCTACCGCCGGCCTCCAGCAGACCTCCACGATCAACGCCGGCAAGGACTGGAGTGGGGCCCGCCTGGTCCTGCGCCGGGGAGCCAAGGCGAAGAAGTAGACCCCCGCCTGCGGAGACTCGGAGTGCCGGTCGGCGGACCGGCGCTCGGAACATCCGTGTGCCACCGTGACAGGAGCTGACACATGCCGATCGAGGTTGGCGCCGAGGCGCCCGACTTCGTGCTGAAGGACCAGAACAACCAGGAGGTACGACTCGCGGACTTCCGCGGGCGGCGGACCGTGCTGCTGGTCTTCTACCCCCTGGCCTTCAGCGGCACCTGCCAGGGCGAGCTGTCCGAGGCACGCGACAACCTCGACGAGTACGTCAACGACAACGTCCAGTTGTTGACCGTCAGCGTCGACTCGGTCTACAGCCACAAGGTCTGGGCCATGGAGCAGGGCTTCCTGTTCCCGCTCCTGGCCGACTTCTGGCCGCACGGTGGGGTGGCCCAGGCGTACGGCGTCTTCAACGACGTCCGGGGGTACGCCAACCGGGGCACCTTCGTGATCGACCGGGCGGGTGTGGTCCGCTTCGCCGAGATGAACGAACCCGGCGAAGCCCGAGACCAGGCAGGCTGGCGCAAGGCGCTGGCCGCAGCCACCGCCTGACCAGGGGCTTAGCGAGATCTTGGGAGCTTCCCCTCCATGGGGGGCGCGGGGGAGCTTCCAAGATCTCTGCCCGGGTCACCGCCTCAGGTGACCCGGACCAACGCGGCAGGGTAAGCTTGCCGCCGCCGGACGCCGCAGGTGCGGGCGTTCCGGGCGCGTAGCTCAGTGGGAGAGCACTCGCCTTACAAGCGAGGGGTCGCAGGTTCGAAACCTGCCGCGCCCACACAAACTGTCTGGCCTGCGGAAACGCTTTTGATCATGACGCCGAAATGTATACGACCATGCTCGGTGAGCACTCGCTTATCCGTCGTAACCGATTGTGCGGGGTATGGCGGGACGGGCGGTGATGGATATTCCGGCTCATGGTCATCTTGGCAAGATGAACAGCATTCGACTGAAGCAGTCAGAGTCGATCGATTCGACGACATCTTCGGGACCCTGAGCAGGGGCGGGAATATGGTCATGCGCGCGCGGGTGCGAGAACTCCTCGTACGTGAAACACCGACCACGCGCCCCGAACTCCGCCTACTGGCCGAACGAATCGGCGTCGCCTAACCCTCGTGTGTGCCCGTATCGGCACCTCCTCCGCGCCACTTCAAGACGGTCGAGCTGTGGCTTTCTCGTACCCCTGTAGGGGCAGTAACTCGCCACAGCCCAACCGGCGCACGGGCCTTCGGGGTGGGTCGATATCGATGGGTTGCCGGACAAGGCTGGAACTACCCCGCAGCGGGGTAGTTCCCGACTACGTGACCCACCAAGGGTGACCTTCGTCGTACCTTCGGTGACGGACGCGACGCCGGTGACGGTGGAGCGGTCCCGTACCCGGTGACCGGAGAACCGTGGTTCGCACTGGCGGTCGGTGTGACGTACTGGAGCCCGCACGGGACCATGTTCGGCCGCGACATGTGGCACCTGATCGTCCGGCGCTCCCGCAACGTCGTCGCCGCGCACGCCGACAACAAGATGTGCGACCGCTGCGCCGGCCCCGGCGACTGTCACCTGCTCCGGAGTGCCGAGGGTTACCTGGCCGATCCGGAGATGCTGGCCGCCGAACGCGAGGCGCTGTCATGAGCGGGCCGTCGGGTGACCGTCCCCTGGTCATCGTCGGTGACGTACTCGACCTCTCCGATGGTCTCTACCACCACGGCACCCGTGGCGATCTGCGCGCCGGTCAGGGAAAACTTCGGGTACGCGTACGCGCTCTTCCCACAGGTGCGGGGGAGTGGACCGGGCACTGGGTGAGCCTGACCGGAGTGGCGATCCTCTCCGGCGGCGCAGACGGGGCGGAGTTGTCGTTGGTCGTACACCGTCGGGCTTTGCCGGGGTGGCGGCCCGCGCAGCCTCTGGAAGTCCCCGGGTTGGTCGAGTGGTGACCGGGAGCGGGGCGACCTCGTTGGCGGCGTCACACCTGCCGCTGCGTCCGCTCTGGATCCTGCCGGATCGACGCCTACCCGTGGCCGTGCGCGGGCGCGCGACTCGATCTGACCAGCGGTTTCCGGGACCGGACCGTCAGCCTGACCCTCTTCTTCGCCGCCCAGTACGTCGACGCCCTCAACGACCTGCACACCGTCGACCCGACCCTCGGCCCGCCGCCGGACCCGCGTGTCCTCTACGAACGGTTCCTCGGCTGGGTGCCGACCAGGAGTAGACCATGAGCGGGCTGACAAGGTAACCGTGAACCTGGCTCCGGCGGCCGAGGCAGCGCTGAATGGGTCTGTTACTCCATCGGCTGTGATCGAGGAACTGGGCATGCGGGCAGGTGGCGGGGCTGCGCTCGGCATTCTGGGGCGTCCGCCTGTCCTCCTGCCGCACCTTCGTGCTGGTGTTGCTCGCCGCGACGAGCGGACGGTCACTGACCTCGTGGCGAGAGGGACGCCCGCGCCACAATCCAGATATGCGCTAGACGGTAATCGTTCACCTGGCGGTAGCTTGAGTGTCGCTTGACGACCGTCGTGAAGATCAGCATCACCATGCGCCTGTCGGTGCATTATAGATAGTCCGAAAGGGAGTAATAGTGCGTTTTTCGCCATTGCGCTCGTTTGTCGCGGCGGGCGCCGCGACGCTGATAGCGCTGGGAGCCGCGGCGGCTCCCGCTCACGCCGCCGGAACCGAGGTGCAGATCCTCGGTTTCAATGACTTCCACGGCCGCCTCGAAGCGCCCGTCGCAGGCACCGGCGGTGCCGCCCAGATGGCCGGCATGATCAAGGAGCTCAAGGCACAGAACGCCAACACTCTGCTCCTTTCTGCCGGTGACAGCATCAGCGCCTCGCCCTTCATCTCGCTGGTGCAGAAGGACGAGCCGACGATCGAGTTCCTCAAGGCGATTGGTGTGGACGCCACCGCGATCGGCAACCATGAACTGGACCGCGGCTTCGACGACCTCAACGACCGGGTTATCCCGCACAGCGACTTCCCCTACCTCGCGGCGAACGTCTATCGGGGGAGCGAGCCCGCACCCGGCCGGCTCCAGGAGTCGACCGTGTTGGAGGTCGGCGGCGTCAAGATCGGTGTCGTCGGCGCGGTGACCGTCGAGACCCCCACCCTGGTCTCGCCCGCCGGCATCCGCGGCCTTGAGGTCAAGGACCCCACCGCGGAGGCCAACCGAGCCGCCGCAAAGCTGAAGTCCGAGCAGGACGTCGACGCTGTCATCCTGCTGGTGCACGAGGGCTCGGAGAGCACCGGCAGCAACGCGACCGCGTGTGCCGGGGTTGCGGACCCGAACACGCCGTTCGGCAAGATCGTTAAGGGCGCCAGCGCCGACATCAACGTCATCCTCTCGGGCCACACACACGTCCCGTACAACTGCTCCTACGACGTACCGGGACTCGGCCACAAGCGGCCGGTGCTGCAAACTGGCAAGTACGGCGACGCGCTCGACCAGGTCAAGCTCACCATCGCCGGCGGCAAGGTCACGGCCGCCGAGGGCGCGATCCTGCCGATCAAGGGCTACGACGAGGACGCGGACGTCGCCAAGCTGGTCGCGAAGGCCAAGGCTGAGGCGGACGTACAAGGCAAGGTGAAGATCGGCGAGATTACTGCCGAGATCAAGCGAGCCGTCACGGCAAAGGGCGAAGAGGACCGCGGCGCCGAGTCGACGCTCGGCAACTTCATCGCCGACGCGCAACTCGCGGCGACCCACGCCGACAACCGGGGCGGAGCGCAGATCGCGTTCATGAACCCGGGCGGCCTGCGCGCCGACTTCCGCAAGGGCACCGACGGTACGGTCACCTTCGCCGACGCCGCCACGGTCCAGCCGTTCGCCAACGACGTGGTCACCAAGGCGTACACCGGCAAGGAAATCAAGGCGGCGCTGGAGCAGCAGTGGCAGCCGGAGGGCTCGTCACGTCCCTTCCTGCACCTGGGCGTCTCGAAGGGCTTCAGCTACGTTTACGACCCGAACGGCCCGGCCGGCAGCCGCGTCCTCGCCGACCGGATCTTCCTCGACGGCAAGGTGCTCGACCCGAACGGCACCTACCGCGTGACGGTCAACTCCTTCTTGGCCTCCGGCGGCGACAACTTCACCGCGCTCGGCGGCGGCACCAACGCCTTCGCCACCGGCGACAACGATCTCACCGTGCTGGTCGACTACTTCGGCGCGAACTCGCCGGTCACCGCCGACACCGTCGAACGGGCCTACACCGTCGGCCAGGCGGGTGCGCCGAGCGCGGGCGGCGAGAACAACGGCAGTGGCGGCGAGAACAACGGCAGTGGCGGCGAGAACAACGGCAGTGGCGGGGGAGACGAGAGCGACGGCGGACTGCCGATCACCGGCACCAACGTCACCGTCATCGTCATCGCCGGCCTGGTCCTGATCATTGCCGGTGTGGCCGCGTTCGCTGTGGCTCGGCGTCGGCGCATCCGTCTGACGGTCGAGTAGTAACGGCGCATTCTTGATCGGGGCTCCCCGGAACCGGATACGGCTCCGGGGAGCCCCGATTTGTCACGTATGGCTTTGATCGCGTTGCGGAGCCCGGACCCACATATTGGTACAGGCGGTGCGTTTTCCGGCGACGACTATTGATCGTCAAAACTGTCGTAGATCCGAATGCCGTGCCCGCTGTCCCATAGAGGACAACGATTGCTCTTCACGTCCGCCTTTCATGGTGGCACGCTTTCTCTCGGTCGGTAATTCTGTCGAGACTGGATGGTCGTGTCATGGCGAAGCGTTGGCTCATCACGGGGTGTTCGAGCGGTCTCGGTAGAGCGCTCGCGGCCCGGCTCGCGGCCGAGGGAGAGCGGGTCGTGGCGACCGCGCGACGGCCGGAGATGCTGACCGAGCTGGTTGAGCAGGGCCAGGGCAACCTGGTCGCCACCGGCTTGGACGTACGCGATCAGGCTCAGTGTGAGGCGGCGGTCGAGCTGGCGGTGGCGACCTTCGGCGGCATCGACATCCTGGTCAACAATGCCGCCTACGGTCAGTTCGGCGCGGTCGAAGAGGTGTCCGATTCGGAACTCGTCGCGCAATTCGAAACCAATGTCTTCGGGCCGTGGCGGCTCACCCGGGCGGTACTGCCGATGTGGCGGGAGCGGCACTCCGGGCACGCAATCTTCGTGGGTTCGGTCGCCGGACTGGTGCCGTTTCCGGGGCTTTCCGCGTACAACGCGAGCAAATTCGCGCTCGAAGGGGTGGCCGAGTCGTTGGCGAGCGAGGTCGCGCACTTCGGGGTGAAGGTGACGCTCCTGCAACCCGGGGGTTTCGCCACCAGCTACAGCGCCTCGCTGGTACTGCCGGGCCGACGCGTCGACGACTACACACCGATCATCGGTGGGACGCTCAGCGGGGTGCGGAGCATGAACCACGCTGAGGCGATCAACTCGCCGGAACTCTTCGCCGACGTCGTCTGGCGCCTGAGCAGGATGGAGAAGCCGCCGCTGCGGCTGCCGGTGGGCCCCGACGCCGAGCACTTCTTGAGCCCCGCCTACGCCGCGCGGATCAAGGAGTACGACGACGTCATCGAAGCCGGCCACCACACCCTCGCCTGACCTGTCGCAGACCGATGGCTGGGCGAACTGCCCCGCCGGATGTGATCACAAACGGACGGACGCGGTCGACCTCGTATCGAGGTTGGCCGCGCCCGCGTGTGTCTTTGTACCCGAAGGGCACATCACCATCGTCCGGCCGGACGGTTCCCTCGGCGGCGTTCAGCCGGTCTGATCGACCGTAGCGCGAACGCTACCGAGAGGAGTGGAGTCGTTGCGATGAGCCGAAGCCGGGAGCCGATCACCGCTCACACCATCCGTACGTCCGCCGATCTGACCTGGCAGCAGCACCAACCCGGCGGCAACTCCTGGCAGCCCGGGATCTGTCGCCAGTGCACCCCGAACGGCTGCCCCCAACTCGACTGGGCAACCAAGGTCCGTGCCTCCGGATAGCCCTCCCCGCGACCGTCCCCGGGCAGAGCGAGCGGCTACGTGCCTGGTCCGCGTACGTCGCTCGCCAGCGACGCCCACACGCTGAGGCTCGTCAGTCCCCCGGGGGCCGGAATGGTCGCCTCAGTGGTCTTGCTTCCGCCCTCGATCAGGGGCGAGGTCATGGTCACCCTGATCTTTCCGTCTTCCGCTGGCGGCAGCGTCACCGTGGCGACACCCGCCTGATCGGTCACCGCCGTCGCGAGAGGGCGGCCGTCAGCCGTCTCCACGGTGACGCCCACGTCCGAGGACGTGAGATTGAAGCACTCCTGTCCGGTGGGCGGGCAGGCCGTCAGCCGAAAGGTGACCTCAAGGGTCCGGTCGTCGTCGGTGCCGGAGCAACCGCCCGCGAACGTCAACATCGCCGCCAGTGCCGAACCGGCCCAGACCCGTCTGTCCACGGCACCCCCGTCTCCGATGAGGTGAGTACACAATGCCGCTTAGTTAAGGCGTTGTTTGGTGATCTTGTTGGTGGTTTGGCTGGGTGTGAGGGTGATTGTGTGGTGGGTGTGGGCGGGTGGTCGGG